>NZ_KV786701.1:13417-15159 GCF_001806955.1 Burkholderia sp. HMSC10F09 | reverse complement strand
GCGCGAAAGAGGCGTGATTCTATGCAGCCAGTGCAGGATGCGCAAGGGGTTTCGCGAAAAAAATCCACGGCCCCGCACGCTGTCGCGCGCGGGACCCTGGATCGACACGCCGGAACGCTCAAGCCGCGCGTACCTGCCGCGCGACGATCTCCATATAGTGATCGAGATCCGGCGTCGGCTTGCCCTCGGCCTTGGCCGTATCGTCCCAGCGGCGCAGACGCAGCGCGTCCTCCGCATACGGACGTCGCACGAACGTCGCCGCCTCCTCTTCGCCGAACACGCCGCCCTGCAGCGCGAGGCTGCGCACCGAGTCCGGCGACAGACTCTCGAGATAGCCGGCGTCCGTCCGGCACAGGCAGCGCTTCGCGTCGACATGTAGCCGGATCGGCTCGAGCACCGCGTCCGAAAACAGCGGCCGCAGAAACGGCAGCACGAAATACTGATGCAGATCGTCGATCCCGCGCGCGCTCGGTGTCTCGCCCTGGCGATTCAGCAAATGCCCGAGGTCGTGCAGAAACGCGGCCGCGACGAGCGCCTCGTCGGCGCCGGCCTCTTCCGCCAGCAGTCCGCTCTGCAGCGCATGCTCGAGCTGCGTCACCGGCTCGCCGCTATACGCGACATGGCCGTGCTCGCGATACAACCGATCGATGTCTTCCACTGTCAGCGCCATTGCGTCACTCCCAAGGCAACGAGAAGGTCTTCAGGTTCGTGAAGCTCTTCATCGCCTCCTGAACGCCTTCCTTGTAACCGAGCCCCGAATCCTTGATCCCGCCGAACGGCGTCAGCTCGAGCCGGTATCCGGGCACTTCCCATACGTTCACCGTCCCCACGTTCAACTCGTTCACGAATCGCACGACCGCCGCCGTACTGTCGGTGCACACACCCGACGACAGCCCGAACGCGGTGCCGTTGCTGATCCGGATCGCGTCGTCGATCGTGTCGAACGCGATCACCGGCGACACGGGGCCGAACGTCTCCTCGCGGACGAGCGTCATCGACGGATCGACGCGATCGAGCACGGTCGGCGCATACAGCCCGCCGCGGCGAATGTTGCCGGTGAGCAGGCGCGCGCCATGCGCGAGCGCGTCGGCGACGCGCGCTTCGAACAGCCGCGCCGCCGCATCGTCGATCACCGTGCCCATTTCGTTCGTCGGATCGAACGGATCGCCGTACCGCCACGCGCGCGTCTTCTCGACGAGCGCCTCGGTAAACGCCGGCGCGATCGAGCGCTGCACGAGAATGCGCTTGACCGCCGTACAGCGCTGCCCCGAATTCCGGTACGAGCCGAGCGCCGCGAGCGACGCCGCGCGTTCGGGATCGGCATCGTCGAGCACGATCAGCGGATCGTTGCCGCCGAGCTCGAGCACGACGCGCCGGTAGCCGGCCTTCGCCGCGATCGCCTTGCCGATCGCCACGCCACCCGTAAACGTGATCAGCGAGGCCTGCACGTGCGTGACGAGTTCGTCGGCGATCTCGCGCGGGTCGCCGGTCAGCACCTGCAGCATCGGTTCGGGCAACCCGGCTTCGTACAGCAGGTCCGCGAGATAGAACGCCGACAGCGGCACCTTCTCCGACGGCTTCACGATCACGCGATTGTTGGTCGCGATCGCCGGCGCGATCTTGTGCGCGACCTGATTCATCGGGTGATTGAACGGCGTGATCGCGACGATGACGCCCTCGAGCGGCTGTCGCTGCGAGAACACGCGCCGCGCCTTGCCGTGCGGCGTCAGATCGCACGAGAA
>NZ_KV786701.1:0-13397 GCF_001806955.1 Burkholderia sp. HMSC10F09 | reverse complement strand
TTGCCGTGCGGCGTCAGATCGCACGAGAAGCTCTGCGCGTCGTCGCGCAGCGCCTCGACCGCCGCGAACTTCAGCACGTCGGCGACGCGGCCGATCTCGTAGCGCGAGTCCTGCTTCGACAGGCCCGACTCCAGCGTGATCAGATCGGACGCCTCTTCCGCACGTTCGCGCAGCAGCGCGGCCGCCCGCTCGAGAATCTGCGAGCGTTCGTAGCGCGTGAGCGTCGGTCGGTAAGCGACGGCATAGTCGAACGCGGCGCGCACGTCGTCGACGCTCGCGAGCGGCGCGGTGCCGACGCGCGTGCCGGTATACGGGTCCATCACGTCGAACGTGCGCTCACGCGGCGCGCGCGTGCCGCACCAGCGCAGCGCCTCGGCGCGAAACGCGGGGTGGTCCTGTCGCGGATGGGCCATCATCGCGCGACCCGGTTCAGCACGAAATCGAACACGTCGAAATTTCGCGGACGGCGCTCGACGTCGCGCCGCACGATCCGACGGTTGAACAGCAGCGGCACTTCCTGCTCCGACACACCGCCGTGCGAACGCAGCGGCACGGTCAGCCCCGACAGGTCGTGGTCGCGCTCGCGCGTGCCGAGCGTCGTGTCGCGGCGCGCGATCACGACGAGGTCGCCGATCCGGTCGGCCGGCAGCGAGAAGCGTGCGGCGGCTTCCGCGTTGTCGAGCACGCATTCGACGCCGTCCAGGCCGCCGACACGCCACATCGCGTCGGTGCGATCGATGGCGGGCGCCAGATAGACGGTCGCGAACGAGCCAAGCGCGCCGTGATGCACGACATACGGATCGGTGATCGGCAGGATCACGCGTGCGGCACGCGCGCCGAACCAGCCGTCGAGCGCATCCTGCAGATAAACGACGTTCGGCCGGCCCGTCGCCGGATCGTGCTTCGCGTTCATCCCGTGATCGGCCGTGACGCCGATTGCCCAGCCGAGCGCGTCGAGTTGCGCGAGATAGCGGTCGGTCATTGCATAGAACGCATTCGCAGCGGCACTGCCGGGCGCGCACTTGTGCTGCACGTAGTCGGTCGTCGACAGATACATCAGATCGATCTGGCGCGTCTGCGCGAGCCGCACGCCGGCGGCGAACACGAATTCCGACAGTGCGGCGCTATAGACGTCCGGCGACGGCAGCCCGACCCAATCGAGCACGTCCGCGATGCCGTTTTCCGCGAGATTCGCCTGCGCGGCCTTCTCCGCCGAAAAACACACGCCGTTCAGCTGCCAGCCGAGCAGCCGGCGCAGCTTGTCCTTCGCGGTGACGACGGCCACGCGCGCACCGGCGTCCGATGCGGCCGCGAGCAGCGTGCCCGCGCGCAGATAGGCGGGATCGTTCATCATGACCTCGGCGCCGCGCCCGCCGTCGGCGTCCGGATCCCAGAAATAGTTGCCGCAGATCCCGTGTACCGACGGCGGCACGCCGCAGACGATCGATACGTTGTTCGGGTTCGTGAAGGTCGGCACGACGCAGTCGGCGCGCCATGCGCTGCCTTCGGCGATCATCCGGCCGATGAACGGCGCAACGCCGGCGTCCACCGCGCGCACCAGATCGTCGTACCCGCAGCCGTCGATGCAGACGACTGCCGTCGGCTCGGACGGCAGGCGGTAGCGGCGGCCGTTGACGTCGACGAACCGACCGGCGAGATCCGCCGGCGCGCCGCACCCGGCGGGCGCCGCACCCGGCGCGCGCAACGCGAACGCGGCGTTCATGCGGCGCTCCGCGTGCCGCGCGGTACGCGCGCGGCGATCAGCAGCAGCGCCGCGAGCGACGCGCCGAGCATCAGCAGCGACAGCGCCGACGCAGGCAGGTAATAGCCGCGCTCGACCTGACCGATCACGACGATCGGCACGGTCGCGAAGCCGGGCGGATAGACGGTCAGCGTCGCACCGAGCTCGCCGAGCGACAGCGCGAAGCCGAGCGCGAGGCTTGCGCGCAGCGCCGGCACGAGCTGCGGCAGCAGCACGCGGCGCAGCACCATCGCGGGCGGTGCGCCGAGACTGGCGGCGGCTTCGCGCAGCACCGTCAGCTCCGGACGCAGCGCCGCAGCCGCGCAGCGATAACAGAACGGCAGAATCAGCGCGAGCTGCACCAGCACGACGATCGCCGCCGAGCTCGACAGATCGACGGGCTTCTGGTGATACGCGATCAGCACCGCGAGCCCGAGCACGACGCTCGGTACGCCGTTCGGCACCATCACGAGCGCATCGACGACCGCGCCGATCCCGCGCCGGTCGCGCCCTTCCAGCGCGAGCGCGAGCCACAGCCCGAGCAGCGTGCCGAGCGCCGCTACGCCGAAGCCGATCTCGAGACTCGTCAGCAGCGCGTCGTATTCCGGCGATCCGAGCCGCGCGAACCAGCGCAGGCTGTAGCCGGCCGGCAGGATCGTGCCGGACCACTGGGTCGCCACGCTCGACAGCGCGACGACGATCACCGGCAGCACGAACAGCCAGAAGCAGGCGAATGCAGCGAGCGCGAGCGCGGCGCGCGCCGCATGTTTGAGCAGCGCATCGCCCCAGTCGGCGCGGCGCCGCGGCACCGCGTGCGCGACGTGGATTTCAGCGGACATCGTTTCCTCCCGTCGCACGACGGTTCACGCGGCGATAGACGGCATAGAGCGCAAGCGACAACGCAAGCATCGCGACCGCGCCGGCCGAGGCGGTCGGCAGGTCGAGATCGACGGTCGCGCTGCTGTAGATTGCGACCGGCAGCGTGACGAGCCTTGCGCTGCCGAGCACGAGCAGAATCCCGAATTCGTTCAGCGTCAGCAGGAAGCACAGCACGGTGCCGGCCGCGATGCCGGGCCACGCGATCGGCAGCACGACGCGGCGCGCGAGCATCCAGCCGGACGCGCCGAGGCTGCGCGCCGCTTCGATCAGCCGCAGGTCGAGCGTCGCGAACGACGCGAGCGTCGGACGTACCACGAACGGCGTATAGAACACCGTCTGCGCGAGGATCACGCCGCCGATGCCGAACAGGAAATCGAGCGGCGGCGCCTCGAGATGGAACAGCTGCTGCAGCGCGATGCTGACCGAGCCCTGCGAGCCGTACAGGAAGATCAGCGTGAACGCGACGAGGAACGACGGGAACGCGACATAGAGCTCCAGGAATCGCGTCACGAGTGCCGCGCCGGGGAACGGCCTGAAAAACAGCAGCGCGGCCAGCATCACGCCGAGCAGCGATGCGGTGCCGGCGCTCGCGAACAGCACGCCGAGCGTCGTCAGCAGCACCTGGCGCGTGTCGGGGTTGCCGAAGAAAGTCCGGTACGCGGCGAAACTCAGCCCGTGATCGCCGGACAGGCTCAGCAGCACGAGCCGCACCAGCGGATAGACGACGAGCGGGCCGAGCACGACGATCGCAAGCGCGAGCAAATGGAAATCGGCGATGCGCTTGCGGCGCTTCGCCGCGGCGGCGTGCGCGGCGGCCGACGCGCGCACTTGCGGCGGCAGGCCGGCTTCAGGGGTCGATAAGGACGACATCGTCTGCCTCGCAATGCAGGGAAACGCGCGCGCCGCGCGTCGGCGCCGCCGCACGGCCGCGTTGCATCGTCACGCGCACCGGTTCGTCCGGCGCGGCGTCGAGCACGACCGCGATCGACAGGTCCGCGCCCTGCCATTCGACCGACGCCACGGTGCCGTGCAGCCCACCCGCGGCAAGCGGCATCACGGTCAGGCGCTCGGGCCGTACGCAGGCGACCTTGTCGCGCACGTCGTGGCGCGCATCGCCGAGCGGGAAAATCACGTGCGGCGGCAGCAGGTTCGCCGGGCCGAGATAGCGCGCGACGTAGCCGTCGTTCGGCGCGTCGTACAGCTGTTGCGGCGTGCCGAGCTGGGCGATGCGTCCGTCGCGCAGCAGCAGCGCGCGATCGGACAGCACGAGCGCATCGTCGCGGTCGTGCGTCACGCAAACGACGGTCAGATTCGGCAGCCGCTCGTGCAGCGCCTTCAGTTCGCTGCGCACCGACGCGCGCAGGTTCGCATCGAGTGCGGACAGCGGCTCGTCGAGCAGCAGCACGTCGGGCTCGATCACGAGCGCGCGGGCCAGCGCGACGCGCTGCTGCATCCCGCCCGACAGCTGCGCCGGCAGATGATGGCCGGCATCGCCGAGCTGCACGAGCTTCAGCGCGTCGGCGACGCGCCGCGTGACCTCGGGCGACGCCATCCGGCGCGCGCGCAGCCCGAATGCGACGTTCTCGAACACCGACAGGTGCGGAAACAGCGCGTAATTCTGGAACAGCAGACCGAGATTGCGCTTGTGCGGCGGCGCATCGGTCAGATCGCGGCCGGCAACGGTCAACGTGCCGGTCAGGCCGTCGGCCTTCACGAACCCGGCGATGAAGCGCAGCAGCGTCGTCTTGCCGCAGCCGCTCTTGCCGAGCACGGTCAGAAATTCGCCGGCGCCGATCGACAGCGACAGATCCTCGAGCACCGTGCGCGCGCCGTAGCGCACGCTCAGATGCTCGATCTGCACGCCGCCCGGCGCGCCGGACCGCAGCGTCGTGCGCGGCTCGGCGGCGCCGAATGCGCCGGGATGGGTCAGGGCGGTATCCACCAGGGTCATCCTCTTGCTCACGGGAACGGGCAGCGCGCGCCGCTCACTTCGGCTTCACGACGTCGAGCGGCTTGCCCGAGCTGCCGATCACGTCCTTCTTCCAGCGCTCGAGCCATACCGGCTTCTTCGCCATCACCTGGTTCCAGTCGACCGGAATCAGCTTGACGCCCGCAATCGCCTTTTTCACCGCCTCGCCGTTCTTGCCGGTCAGCGGCACGTCGGTGCGGCCCGGAATGCCGTACATGTCCGGCACCTTCGATTGCACGTCGGTCGACATCAGATAGTCGATCAGCTTCTTGCCGGCGTCCTGGTTCGGGCCGCCCTTGATCAGACCGATGCCGTACGGCAGCTGGAACGTCGTGGGCTGGTCGCCCTCCTTCGCCGCGAGAAAGATCGGCTTGACCGACAGCGCGCCGTGCTCGGCGTCGTCGAGATCCATCTGCAGATCGCCGTTCGCGACCGCGATTTCGTTGCGCGACAGCAGCACGTTCAGGTAGCCCGTGCCCTTCGTGTGGAACTTCACGCTCTGCGACAGCTTCGCGAGATAGTCGAACGCCTTGTCCTCGCCCATCAGCGACGTCGTCAGGATCAGCACCGCCATCCCGTCGCCGGCCGTCGCGGGGTTCGAGTACGCGACCTTGCCCGCGTAGCTCGGCGACAGCAGATCGGCGAACGTCTTCGGCTGGCTCTTCACGACCTCCGGGTTGATCGCGAACGAGAAGTAGTTGTTCACGAACGTCGCCCACGTGCCGTCCTCGGCTTTCGCGATCGCCGGCACGTTCTTGTAGTTCACGCTCTGGTATGCCTGCAGCAGCCCCATCTGGCCCGCCTGCTGGATGAACGGCGGCAGCGTGACGATCACGTCGGCCTTCGGCGAATTCTTCTCGATGTTCGCGCGGTTCACGACCTCGCCGCTGCCGGCCGTCACGATGTTCACGCGCACGCCTTCCTTCTTCTCGAAGGCAGGAAGCACGTCGCGATACAGGTTCTCGAGGCCGTCGGCCGTATACAGCACGACCGCGCTCGCCGCATGCGCGGGCAGCGCCGCGCCTTGCAGCAGGCCCGCCGCGCACGCGGCCAGCGCCAGCTTGCGGAACGCGCCGGCAGCGGCGCGCGTGGAATTCTGCAGTGTCATCTCACTTCTCCGTAGGCGGTACACCAAACGGCCGGGGCACGTCCGGCTCTGCTCTGCGCGCCGGCCGCGCGCCATGCGGCGGTTCCGGCCCGAGCGGTTGTCGATCGGGGGCGAGCCGGCCGATCGGCCCGCGTCGCCGCCGCGCACGGCGCTCGTGCGCGGCACCCGAAGGATCACAGCGTTCGATGACAAACCCGTGACGTGCGCCACAATTTCCACAAAATGACACATTTTGCCAATATCCTGCAAGTCGCTCAGAAATGCCGCCCGGCGTTTCGTCCGATCCTTGCTGGAGAAAACCATGTCCGATCCGATCCTGCTGACGCCTGGCCCGCTCACGACGTCCGCCACAACTCGCCACGCAATGCAACATGACTGGGGCTCGTGGGATGCCGCGTTCAACCGGCTGACGGCGAGCGTCTGCGCGGACCTCGTCCAGATCGCGCACGGCGCGGACGAATACGTCTGCGTCCCGATACAGGGCAGCGGCACGTTCGCGGTCGAGGCCGCGCTCGGCACGCTCGTGCCGCGCGACGGCGTCGTGCTGGTGCCCGAAAACGGCGCGTACTGCACGCGCATTGTGACGATCCTGGAACGACTGGGCGTCGCCGCGATCGCGCTGCCGTTCGGCGAGGATGCGGCGGTCGACCCGGCCGCGGTCGACGCGGCGCTCGCGCGCGAGCCGCGCATCACGCACGTCGCCCTCGTGCATCTGGAAACGAGCGCCGGCATCCTGAACCCGCTCGACGCGATCGCCGCCGTGTGCCGGCGGCACGGCAAGCGGCTGATCGTCGACGCGATGAGTTCGTTCGGCGCACTGCCGATCGCGCTTGCGGGCAGCGGCATCGACGCCCTGATCTCGGCCAGCGGCAAATGCCTCGAAGGCGTGCCCGGCATGGGATTCGCGATCGTGCGGCGCGGCACGCTCGACGCGTGCGCCGGCAACGCGCGCTCGCTCGCGCTGGATCTGCACGATCAGTACGCGTATCTGCGGAGGACCGGCCAGTGGCGCTTCACGCCGCCGACGCACGTGGTCGCCGCGCTGCGTGCCGCACTCGATCAGTATCGGGCGGAAGGCGGCCAGCCGGCGCGCGGCGCGCGCTACCGCGAGAACTGCCGCACGCTGATCGAATCGATGCGAGCGCTCGGCTTCGTGCCGTTTCTCGATGCAGGCATTCAGGCGCCCGTGATCGTCACGTTCCATGCACCGGCCGATCACGCGTATGCGTTCCGCCCGTTCTACGATGCCGTACGCGATGCGGGTTTCATCCTCTATCCGGGCAAGCTCACGCGCGTCGAGACGTTCCGCGTCGGCTGCATCGGTGCGATCGACGCCGCCGATATCCGCCGCGCCGTGGCCGCGATCGCGCATGCGATCGAGTCGCTCGGCATCGCGCTGCAACCGGCGTGAAGATATAAAAAAGCCCGGCGGCCTGGGAGGCCGCCGGGCGAATGCACGACTGCTGCGTGGAGCCGGTGCTTAGAGTTCGATCCGTTTGATGTCGCCGACGACGAAGATGTACGACAGCGCGCCGATCAGCGCGATCGCGCCAATGAACACGAGCGCGCCGACGAACGAGCCGGTCGAGGCGACGATGAAGCCCACGACGAGCGGCGTGACGATGCCTGCCAGGTTCGCCGCGAGGTTGAAGATGCCGCCCGTCACGCCGAGCAGGCCGTCCGGCGCGATGTCGGACACGAGCGTCCAGCCGAGCGCGGCCATCCCCTGCGCGAAGAACGCGACCGACATGATGGCGATCACGGCCTCGTTGCTCTGCACGTAGTTCGCGAGAATGATCGTCGATGCGAGCAGCAGGCCGGCGATGATCGGCAGCTTGCGCGCGAGGTTCGCGGACTTGCCGCGACGCAGGAGCCAGTCGGAGAAGATCCCGCCGAACATCACGCCGACCGATGCGGCGATGAACGGCATCACCGCGAAGAAGCCGATCTTCAGCCAGCCCATATGGCGCTCGGTCGCAAGATAGGTCGGGAACCAGGTCAGGAAGAACACGAGCGTCGAGTTGCCGGCGAACTGGCCGAGGCAGATGCCCGCGAGCTGGCGCTTCTTGAGCAGCCGGCCGGCCATCGACCAGCTGAACGCCTTCTGCGCCGGCTTGTCGTTCTTGCGCACGCCGTGCACGAGACCGCCGCCGGCTTCGATATAGGCGAGCTCCGCGGCGTTCGCGCCCGGATGATTGCGCGGCTCGTGATAGAACTTCCACCAGACGAGCCCGAACAGGATGCCGGCCGCACCGACGACCCAGAACAGCGAACGCCAGCCGAACGCGCCCATCAGCGCGAACAGCACGGGGCTGAAGAACGCGAGGCCGATGTATTCGCCGACCGTGTAAGTGCCGGTCGCCATCGCGCGCTCGTTCTGCGGGAACCACGTCGCGACCACGCGGCTGTTGGTCGGAAAGCACGGCGCCTCGCTGAGGCCGAGGCCGAGCCGGCATGCGAGCAGCGTCGCGACGCCCGGCACGAAGCCCTGCAGGAACGTGCAGAGCGACCACAGCGTCATCGACCAGTAATAGGTGACCTTGCTGCCGAACCGGTCGAGAACGAGACCGCCCGGCACCTGCGCGACCACGTACGTCCACGAGAACGCCGAGAACATGATGCCCATCACTGCCGCGTTGATGCCGAGTTCCTTCGTCAGCTGCGGCGCCGCCACGCCGAGCACGGTGCGGTCGAGATAGTTGATCATCGTGCCGATCGCGAGCAGCGCGAGGATCTTGTAGCGCGCCGACGTGCGCCGGGCCGCGCCGGCGGCGGCCTGCGCCGGCGCGGCGCTCGTACGGGTGGGGTGCTGCATGGTCGTCTCCTGGTCTCTCTTTATGTCGATGGGTCAGCGCGCGACGAGCGACTGAAAGTGCTCGAACATCCGCTCGGCGTCGGGCGTGCGTCCGGTGAAGAGTTCGAACGCATCGACCGCCTGGTAGACGGCCATGCCGCCGCCGGGCAGCGTCGCGCAGCCCGCCGCGCGTGCCGCGCGAATCAGTTCGGTTTCGAGCGGGAAATACACGATGTCGGCCACCCACATGCCGGCGTGCAGCAGTTCGGCGGGCAGCGGCAGGCCGGGATGCTTGATCATGCCGGTCGGCGTCGCGTGGATCAGGCCGGTCGCCGCACGCATCGCGGCCGCCAGCGCATCGCCGGACGGCGTGCCGCCCGCCGTAACGCGCGCAACCGGAAAACGCTGCTGCAGTTCGCCGGCGAGCGACGCGGCACGCGTGGGGTCGACGTCGAACAACGTCAGTTCGGCCGCGCCCATCTGCAGCGCCGCATGCGCGACGGCCGCGCCCGCGCCGCCCGCGCCGAGCTGCACGACGCGCTCGAGGGACGCGCCCGGCAGCCCGCGCCGGAACGACTTCGCGAAACCGGACCAGTCGGTGTTGTGGCCGATCCGGCGGCCGTCGCGGAACAGCACCGTGTTGACCGCGCCGAGCGCACGCGCATCGTCGGACAGTTCGTCGAGGTGCTCGATCACGCGCTGCTTGCACGGATGCGTAATGTTCAGGCCGTCGTATCCCATGCGCTGCGCGGCATCGAGCAGCGCGGGCAGCGCGTCGACGCTCAGCCCGAGCGCGTCGAGATCGATACGTCGGTACACGTAGCCGAAACCCTGCCGGAATCCTTCTTCTTCATGCATCGCGGGCGACAGCGATCCGCCGATGCCCTGGCCGATCAGGCCGATCAGAAACGACGGACGATTCATCGCGCGGCTCCCCGCGCAAGAAGCGTCGCCATGCGCTGCAGCGCGAAGATGTAGCCGTCGGTGCCGCAGCCGCAGATCACGGCTTCGGCGAGCGCCGCCACGTACGAATGGTGACGGAATGCCTCGCGGCGGTGCACGTTCGAAATATGCACCTCGATCACGGGCTTCGCGATCGCGGACAGCGCATCGGCCAGCGCGACCGACGTATGCGTATAGGCGGCCGGGTTGATCACGATGCCGTGCGTGTCGTGGCGCGCGGCATGCAGCCAGTCGATCAGCTCGTGTTCGGCGTTCGACTGACGGAACTCGAGATCGAGCCCGAGCGACTCGGCCTCGGCGCGGCAGCGCTGCTCGACGTCGGCCAGCGTTTCGGCGCCGTAGATATGGGGTTCGCGGGTGCCCAGCAGATTGAGGTTCGGCCCGTTCAGCACCAGGACCTTGTGCTTGCTCATCAGGATTCTGCTCCAAAAATCGGGGCGGACCGTTGCGGCGACCGCCCCGCGACATCGAGAATGGACGCTAGTGTGCGCCCGCACATGCCGGTTGTCTTTTCGGGTTTTCGCTTATTTGTACCATCTAGTTAGTTTGTATAATTCGCTACACTCCCCCAGTAAACTCGGGATATGGCGCGCGCGGCGAATTCAACGACTGGTTCATTCAGGGTCGGTTCGGGCGCCGCCGCCCGTTCTCCGCAGGATCCGCCCATGCAGCGCTCGATCGCCACTGTTTCCCTGTCCGGCACGCTCGCCGAAAAGCTCGCCGCCATTCAGGCCGCGGGCTTCGACGGCGTCGAAATCTTCGAGAACGATCTCGTCTACTTCGACGGATCGCCGGCCGACGTCCGGCGCATGGCGGCCGATCTCGGCCTCGACATCGTGCTGTTCCAGCCGTTTCGGGATTTCGAGGGCGTGAGCGCCGCGCAGCTCGCGCGCAATCTCGACCGCGTGCGACGCAAGTTCGACGTGATGCATGCGCTCGGCACCGACCGCATTCTCGTCTGCAGCAACGTGTCGCCCGACACCATCGCCGACGACGCGCTGCTCGTCGACCAGCTCGGCGCGCTCGCGGAAGCCGCGCGCGAAGCGGGCGTCGTCGTCGCATACGAGGCGCTGGCGTGGGGCCGCGTCGTGAAGCGCTACGGGCATGCGTGGCAGCTCGTGAACGCCGTGAACAGCCCGCACCTCGGCCTCGCGCTCGACAGCTTTCACACGCTGTCGCTCGACGATTCGCCCGATGCGATCGCCGACATTCCCGGCGAGCGCATCGCGTTCGTGCAGATCGCCGACGCGCCGAAGCTCGCGATGGACGTGCTCGAATGGAGCCGCCATTACCGCTCGTTCCCCGGCCAGGGCGACTTCGACCTCGCGCGCTTCACCGCGCGCGTGATCGAATCGGGCTATACGGGGCCGCTGTCGCTCGAGATCTTCAACGACGGCTTTCGCGCGGCGCCGACCGCGATCACGGCCGCCGACGGCCATCGCTCGCTGCTGTATCTGGAAGAGCTCACGCGTGCGCAGCTCGCCGCCGACGGCCGCTCGCCCGCGGCCGATCAGCCGCTGTTCGCGCCGCCGGCGCCGCCCGCGCACGTCGGATTCCAGTTCATCGAATTCGCGGTCGACGCGCAGGCGGCGGCGACCGTCGGCGACTGGCTGCGCCGGATGCGCTTCCGGCTCGCCGGCCGCCACCGCTCGAAGGACGTCACGCTATTTCAGCACGGCGCCGCGTCGATCGTGCTGAACGCCGAGCGCGACTCGTTCGCCGATGCGTTCTTCCAGCAGCACGGGCTGTCGCTCTGCGCGTCGGCGTTCCGCGTCGACGATGCGAAAGTCGCGTTCGAACGCGCGGCGGGCTTCGGATATGCGCCGTTTTCCGGCCGCGTCGGGCCGAACGAGCGCGTGTTGCCGAGCGTGAAGGCGCCGGACGGCAGCCTCGACTATTTCGTCGACGAAGCGCCGAACGGGCCGACGCTGTACGAATCCGATTTCGTGCTGACCGACATCGACGGCCCGACCGAGGTCGGCCCGCTGACCGGCATCGACCATGTCTGTCTCGCGCTGCCGGCCGACGCGCTCGACACGTGGATCCTGTTCTTCAAGACCGCGTTCGGGTTCGAGGCCGAGCGGAGCTGGCTCGTGCCCGACCCGTACGGGCTCGTGCGCAGCCGCGCGGTGCGCAGCGCCGACGGCTCGGTGCGGATCGCGCTGAACGCGTCGGTCGACCGGCACACGGCCGTCGCCGAATCGCTGAACCGCTACCACGGGACCGGGCTGAACCACGTCGCGTTCCGCACCGACGACATCGTGAAGGCGATCGCGGCGTTCGCCGCCGGTGGCGTGTCGTTCCTGCGCATTCCGGCCAATTACTACGACGATCTCGCGGCGCGCTACGGATTGTCGGACGAGATGATCGACACGCTGAGCACGCACCATCTGCTCTACGACCGCGACGAACGGGGCGGCGAATTCCTGCACGCGTATACGGAGCTGGTCGACAACCGCTTTTCGTTCGAGCTCGTCGAGCGCCGCGGCGGATACGACGGTTACGGCGCCGCGAATGCGGCCGTGCGGCTCGCCGCGCAGGCGCAGCGGCGCAAGTAGCGCGCGGCATCGCACCGCGCATCGGGCCCGGCGGCGTTACATGCGGTAACGCGATGCTGGCGCGATCGCACGTCGCGTGGTGCCGTTTTAAGAATCGCTTAAGTCTCGGCCGGCACCATCCGCATCCAGCCCTGAAGAATTTCTCAAAAAAGGAGGACAGCGATGAGCGCCGTAGAAGCACCCGCGGGCCGCCCGGCCGCGCCCCCTGCCAAGAAGACGATGCTGCGCCGCCTGCTCAGCCATCACGAAATCGCGACGCTGCTCGTGCTGCTGCACGCGCCGATCGGCGCGAACGCGAAACCGGAATTGCCCGCGCTGCAGGAAGCGGGCCTCGTCGAGATGGTCAAGCTCGACGCCGATGCCGCGCCGAGCTTCCGCCTGACGAAAGACGGCACGGCCGTCCTCAAGGGGCTCGGCTACCGCTGAGCCGCCGCCTCTGCCGCGCCGCCGCGCGCGCTCCGTTCCCCTGCCCGATCCTGCAGCATCATCCGGTACTCCGTCGGCGTCACGCCGACGGTCGCCTTGAACTGGCGCGTAAACGCGCTGTGATCCGTATACCCGCATAACGCTGCGACGTCGGTCACCTTGTCGTGGGTGACCAGCAGCGCCGTGGCCGCATCGAGACGTGTCTTCAACAGCACCTGACGCGGCGTCAGGTGAAACACCTTGTGGAAATAGCGCTCGAGCTGCGCGACCGACATCCCCGCCATCTGCGCGAGCTGCTTCAGGTTCAGCGGCTGCACGTAGTGATCCTGGATGTGCTGGACGACGTCCGCGAGCTTGCTGTACGCCGGATGCGAACCTTCGTGCGCCTTCAGGTCGCGCGAAATGCCGGCGAGCCCGACGACCTTGCCCGACGCATCGCGCAGCGGCTCCTTGCAGGTCAGGCACCAGCCGGGCTGACGCCCCGGATACAGATGCAGCTCGAGCTGATCGGTCAACTGCTGGCCCGCGTTGATCGTCGCCATGTCCTGCTCGAAATAGCTGCGCCCGAAACGGCGCGGAAAGACTTCGTCGGTCGTCTTGCCGAGCAGGTCGCGCTTGTCCTTGTAGCCGCAGCGCAGCGCCAGCGTGCGATTGACGAGCGCGTAGCGGCCGTTGGCGTCCTTCACGAAGAACGCGACGTCGGGCAGCGCGTCGAACACCGGCTCGAGCAGGCGAAAGTGCGCGAGCATCGCGCCGAGATCGGCGTTGTCGGTCCGATACCGCAACGTATCGGACAGGCTGTGAGGCGGTACGGCAAGCGTGGGCGTCATCCCGGCATCCGTGAAACAAGTAGGCGATGGCGACGATTATAGAAGTGCGCGCGTAATGCATCGCGAGCCGACGGCGCGCGCGTGCGCACATCGTGGCGCGCGACGGTCGGCGCGGGCAGCCGCGCGCGG
>NZ_KV786700.1:0-14336 GCF_001806955.1 Burkholderia sp. HMSC10F09 | reverse complement strand
CGCCGCGCCATACCGCGCGGCCGCGCCGGGCGCTTCCTGAAGCCGGCCGGGCGGCGGCCGGCATGCGCGCGCCTAGAAGCGCGGCAGTTCGGGGTGCGGCAGCAGCCCGCCGCGCACGTGCTGGCGTCCGTATTCGGCGCAGCGTGCGCGTGTCGGAATGCCCTTGTCGGGATTGAGCAGCTCCGGCGGATCGAACGCACGCTTGACCGCGAAGAACGCGTCGCGCTCCTGCGGCGAGAACTGGACGCACATCGAGTTCAGTTTCTCGATGCCGACGCCGTGCTCGCCGGTCACGCTGCCGCCGAATTCGACGCAGCATTCGAGGATTTCCGCGCCGAACTGCTCGGCGCGATGGAGTTCGTCCGGATTGTTCGCGTTGTACAGAATCAGCGGATGCATGTTCCCGTCGCCGGCATGGAACACGTTGATGCAGCGCAAGCCGTAGCGCGTTTCGAGCTGTTCGATGCGCGCGAGCAGCGGGCCGATCGCGCGGCGCGGCACGGTGCCGTCCATGCAGTAATAGTCGGGCGAGATGCGTCCGGCGGCCGGAAACGCGTTCTTGCGGCCCGACCAGAAGCGCAGCCGCTCGCTTTCGTTGCGCGAGACCTGGATGCGCGTCGCGCCGTGCTCGCGCAGCACGGCCGTCATCCGCACGATTTCCTCGGCGACTTCTTCCGGCGTGCCGTCCGATTCGCATAGCAGGATCGCTTTCGCGTCGAGGTCGTAGCCGGCGTGCGTGAACGCCTCGACGGCCTGCGTCGCCGGCTTGTCCATCATCTCGAGGCCGGCCGGGATGATGCCGGACGCGATGATCGCGGCGACCGCCTCGCCGCCCTTGACGACGTCGTCGAAGCTCGCCATCACGAGCTGCGCCGCCTGCGGTTTCGGGATCAGCTTCACCGTCACTTCGGTGACGATCGCGAACATCCCTTCGCTGCCGATCATCACGGCGAGCAGGTCGAGGCCCGGCATGTCGAGCGCGAGCGAGCCGAATTCGACGATTTCGCCGTCGATCGTCACCGCGCGCACGCGCATCACGTTGTGCACGGTGAGTCCGTACTTGAGGCAATGGACGCCGCCCGAATTTTCCGCGACGTTGCCGCCGATCGTGCAGGCGATCTGCGACGACGGATCGGGCGCGTAGTACAGCCCGTACGGTGCGGCGGCTTCGGAGATCGCGAGATTGCGCACGCCGGGCTGGACGGTGGCGGTGCGCGCATACGGATCGACTTCGACGATGCGTGTGAAGCGCGCGAGCGACAGCACGACGCCGAGCGAGATCGGCAGCGCGCCGCCGGACAGGCTCGTGCCGGCACCGCGCGGCACGATCGGCACGTCCATGCGGCGGCAGATCTGCACGATGCGCTGCACTTGCGATTCGGTTTCGGGCAGTGCGACTGCGAGCGGCAGGCGGCGGTATGCCGACAGGCCGTCGCATTCGTACGGTGCGGTGTCTTCGTCGCGATACAGCAGGCAGTGCGTCGGCAGCACGGCCATCAGCGCCTGGACGACTTCGCGCTGGCGCTGCGCGCGCATCTGGGCGGACAGTTCGACAGGGGCGTTCATCGGGTCTCCTTTTGCGACGGGAGTTAGCGCTTTAGCGCTTACTCCCGTCCCAGGCAAAGCGCGGCTGGAGTTAGCGCTTCAGCGCTTACTCCAGCCCCAGGCAAAGCGCGACGGGAGTTAGCGCTTCAGCGCTTACTCCCGTCCCAGGCAAAGCGCGGCCGCGGCCGCCGCTTCGCCGCCGCATCAGCACGCGAAGATCTTGCCGGGGTTCATCAGGTTGCGCGGATCGAGCGCGAGCTTGATCGCGCGCATCGTGTCGATCGCGTTGTCGCCATGCTCCTTCGGCAGGAAGCGCATCTTGTGCAGCCCGACGCCGTGCTCGCCCGTACACGTGCCGCCGAGCCGCAGCGCACGCTCGACGATCCGGTCGTTGATGCGTTCGGCCTCGTCGATTTCTTCGGGCTTGTCGGGATCGATCAGGATCGCGACGTGGAAATTGCCGTCGCCGACGTGACCGACGATCGGGCACGGCAGCGACGACGCGCGCAGATCGGCCTCGGTTTCCTCGACGCAGGCGGCGAGTTGCGAGATCGGCACGCATACGTCGGTCGTCACCGCGCGGCAGCCGGGCTTCAGCTGCAGCATCGCGAAATACGCGTTATGGCGTGCGGACCAGAGCCGGCTGCGGTCTTCGGGCCGCGTCGCCCATTCGAAACCCTGGCCGTTGTTCTGGCCCGCGAGCGCCTGCACGAGCTCGGCCTGTTCCTTCACGCCGGCTTCCGTGCCGTGGAATTCGAAGAACAGCGTCGGCGCTTCGGCGAGCGTCAGGTTCGAATGGCGGTTGATCGAACGCACGGCAAGCGCGTCGACGAATTCGACGCGCGCGATCGGCACGCCGATCTGAATCGTCTCGATCACGGTGCGCACGGCGTCGCCCATCGTCGGGAACGTGCAGATCGCGGCCGATACGGCTTCCGGCAGCGGATGCAGCCGCAGCGTGATTTCGGTGATCACGCCGAGCGTGCCTTCGGAGCCGACGAACAGGCGCGTCAGATCGTAGCCGGCCGACGACTTGCGCGCGCGCGAGCCGGTCTTCACGACGCGGCCGTCGGCGAGCACCGCGGTGAGGCCGAGCACGTTCTCGCGCATCGTGCCGTAGCGCACGGCATTCGTGCCGGACGCGCGTGTCGCGGTCATCCCGCCGATGCTCGCGTCGGCGCCCGGATCGATCGGGAAAAACAGCCCCGTGTCGCGCAGCGCCTCGTTCAGCGCCTTGCGCGTAATGCCGGGCTCGACCGTGACGGTCAGGTCTTCCGCGTTGATCGACAGCACGCGGTTCATCTCGGACAGATCGAGCGACACGCCGCCGCGCACCGCGAGCAGATGACCTTCGAGCGACGAGCCGGCGCCGTACGGAATCAGCGGGACGCCGTAGAGCGCGCACTGCGACACGACTTCGCGGACGTCGTCGACGCTGTGCGCGAACACGACCGCGTCGGGCAGCTGCGGATCGAACGGCGATTCGTCGCGGCCGTGGTGTGCGCGCACGGCATCGGCGACCGAGACGCGCTCGCCGAACCTGGCGCGCAGCGCATCGAGCATGGCGGGGGGCAGGGGGCGGCGCGTGGCCGCCGGCGGGGCGGGGTAATTCACGAATGTCTCCTTTGTCGGGGCAGCGCACGGGCGCGTGCCGGCATCGTGCGCGGCGGCCGGCGGACGACGCCGGGCGCATGTCGCGCCGACCGGGTTCGCGGCGGCCGACCGTCCGAAAAAACGGGTCCCGCTTCGACGCGGTTTCGGCCCATTCTACGCTGGAACGCCTGCTGCGGCCGTCGCCGCGGGCTGCGATAATCGCGTTCCAACGCAACCGGGCCGCATCGCGGCCGCGCACCGGAGAGGACATTCGCATGGGCAACCGCTTGAGCAAGATCGCCACGCGCACCGGCGACGACGGCACCACCGGCCTCGGCGACGGCCGGCGCGTCGGCAAGGACGATGCGCGGATCGCCGCGATCGGCGACGTCGACGAACTGAATTCGAATCTCGGCGTGCTGCTCGCCGAAACGCTGCCCGACGACGTGCGCACGGCGCTCGTGACGATTCAGCACGATCTGTTCGATCTCGGCGGCGAGCTCTGCATCCCGGGCCATACGGTGATCGACGACACGCATCTCGCGCGGCTGGACCGCTGGCTCGCCGACTACAACGCGACGCTACCGCCGCTGAAGGAATTCATCCTGCCGGCCGGCTCGCGCGCGGCATCGCTCGCGCACGTGTGCCGGACCGTGTGCCGCCGCGCCGAGCGCTCGATCGTCGCGCTCGGCCGGCACGACGCACTCAACGACGCGCCGCGGCGCTACGTGAACCGGCTGTCGGATCTGCTGTTCGTGCTCGCGCGTGTGCTGAACCGCGCAGCCGGCGGCGCGGACGTGCTGTGGGAGCGCGGCCGCGTCCGGTAACGCAGCCGGCGCCTTTTTCCGCACTGCGACAATTTGTCCGTCCGGCCTGCGATTTTAAAGAGGTATCGTATCAGCATGTTTAACGGAGAACGAACATGACCCAGATCACCGCCGATCAGATGGCACGCGTGAAGGCGACCGCTCCCGTCCTCGCCGAACACGGCGCGACGATTACGAAGCACTTCTACCAGCGCATGTTCGCGCGCCATCCGGAGTTGAAGAACCTGTTCAACCAGACGCATCAGAAGACGGGCACGCAGCCCGAGACGCTCGCGAAGGCCGTCTATGCGTATGCGGCGAACATCGACAATCTGGGCGCGCTCGGCGGTGCGGTGTCGCGGATTTCGCACAAGCACGCGAGCCTGAACATTCGTCCCGAGCACTATCCGATCGTCGGCGAGAACTTGCTCGCGTCGATCGTCGAGGTGCTCGGCGACGCGGTCGACGCGGCTACGCTCGAAGCGTGGCGCGTCGCCTACGGCCAGCTCGCGCAAATCCTGATCGGCGCGGAGGCCGACCTGTACGCGGGTGCCGCCTGGAGCGGGTTCCGGCCGTTCCGCGTCGAGCGCAAGGTGCGCGAAAGCGACGAGATCACGTCGTTCTACCTGGTGCCGGCGGACGGCGGCGCGGCGCCGTCGTTCGAGCCGGGCCAGTACGTGACGGTGAAGCGCTTCGTCGGCGATCTCGGCGTCGATCAGCCGCGCCAGTACAGCCTGTCCGACGCGCCGAACGGCAAGTGGCTGCGCATCTCGGTGAAGCGCGAGTCGGGCAACGCCGAGGCGATTCCGGCCGGCAAGGTGTCGACGCTGATGCACGACGGCGTCGAAGCGGGTTCGATCGTCGAGGTGACGGCGCCGATGGGTGATTTCTCGCTGAGGCGCGACGCCGATACGCCTGTCGTGCTGATCTCGGGCGGCGTCGGCATCACGCCGATGATGTCGATGCTGTCGACGCTCGTCGCCGAAGGCAGTCGGCGCGACGTGCGGTTCGTCCACGCATGCCGGTCGGGCGCGGTGCACGCGTTCCGCGACTGGCTGAACGACACGGTGCGCCAGCACGCGAACGTGAAGCGTACGGTGCTGTACGAGCGGGTCGGACCGAACGAGCGCGTCGGCATCGATCACGACCTCGAAGGGCGTCTGACGCCCGAGCGCGTGAAGCAGTACGCGCTGGTGCCGGACGCCGACTACTACATCTGCGGCCCGATCGCGTTCATGAAGGCGCAGCGCGATGCGCTGGTCGCGCTGGGCGTCGCGCCGGAGCGCGTGAATACGGAGATTTTCGGTTCGGGGGCGCTCGAGTAACGCGTCACGCAGGCACTCGCGGCTGCTCATGAAAAAGCCCGGCGTATGCCGGGCTCTGGTTTTGGTGCATGGAGGACGTCAGGCGCGCAGCACGAGCGTGGCGTGATAGCGCCACAGCTTGGGATCTGCGCTGACGAGCGGCATACCTTCATGTAGCGCCTGCGCAACCATCACGCGGTCGAACGGATCGGCGTGATCCGGAAAATCGGGCAGCGCGGCAACGCCTTCGACGTGATCGCTGCTGATAGGCAGCTCCGCAAAGCCAGCAAGCCGGAACGCCGAACGGGCATCGCGCGGATGGACCGGCAGATTGCCTTTGCGGTATTTGATCGCGATTTCCCAGATGGATGCGGCACTGACGTACAGCGTGTTCTCGGGATGCTCGATCAACGCGGCCGCTGTTGTCGACAGTTGAGGCGCGCCCTCCGCCGCCCATAGCGCGATGTGCGTATCGAGCAGCAGCTTCATGGCGCAAGCCTTTGTTCCGAGCTGGCCTCGAAATCCGCGGCGATCGATTCGTCGGCGGCATTGAATGCCTCGACGGTTGTCGGGATGTTCAGCCCGGCAAGCAGCTGACGAGCTGCGCCGATCCGCTTCGGCGCAGCATAAGGAACGATCCGGGCCACGGGATGACCATTCCGGGCGATCACGACCTCGGTTTCGCGCCCGGATTCCAGCGCTTCGACCAGGCTGGAGAGCCGCGACTTGGCATCGTGCATGTTAACCGTCGACATGGTCGCCTCCTCGGTTAGCTAGAGAATGTTAGCTAGTCTAGCAGAGCGAGGCGATCACCGCGCGCTGGCCGCATGGCCGAGGCGCCACGGGACGATCGCGCTGCTTGCCGCCCCGTCAGTTTCCGCTGCCGCTCGCGACGCGGCGCGCCTTCACCGATTCCGCCAGCCCTTCGAGCACCTTCACGCTGTCTTCCCAGTTGATGCAGGCGTCGGTGATGCTCTGGCCGTACGTCAGTTCGCAGCCTTCCTTCAGATCCTGACGGCCTTCGACGAGGTGCGACTCGATCATCACGCCGACGATGCGCGAGTCGCCGGCCGCGACCTGGCGGCCGATGTCCGCGCATACCGGAATCTGGTTCTCGTGCTTTTTCGAGCTATTGGCGTGGCTCGCGTCGATCATCAGGCGCGCGGCGAGGCCGGCCTTGCCGATGTCCGCGCACGCGGCGTTCACGCTGTCCGCGTCGTAGTTCGGCGCCTTGCCGCCGCGCAGGATCACGTGGCAGTCCTCGTTGCCGGCCGTCGACACGATCGCCGAGTGGCCGCCCTTCGTCACCGACAGGAAGTGGTGCGGCTGCGATGCGGCCTTGATCGCATCGACTGCGATCTTCACGTTGCCGTCCGTGCCGTTCTTGAAGCCGACCGGGCACGACAGCCCCGACGCCAGCTCGCGGTGCACTTGCGACTCGGTCGTGCGCGCGCCGATCGCGCCCCACGAGATCAGGTCGGCAATGTACTGCGGGCTGATCATGTCGAGGTATTCGGTGCCGGCCGGCAGCCCCATCTCGTTGATCTGCAGTAGCAGTTCGCGCGCGGTGCGCAGCCCTTCGTTGATCTTGAAGCTGTTGTCGAGATGCGGGTCGTTGATCAGCCCCTTCCAGCCGACCGTCGTGCGCGGCTTCTCGAAGTACACGCGCATCACGATTTCGAGTTCGCCCTTGAAGCGCTCGCGCTCCTTCACGAGCCGGCCCGCGTATTCGAGCGCCGCCTTCGTATCGTGGATCGAGCACGGCCCGATCACGACGATCAGACGGTCGTCCATGCCGTGCAGGATCCGGTGCATTGCCTGCCGCGCGTTGTAGATCAGCTCGGACGCCGCTTCGGAGCAGGCGAACTCGCGGATCAGGTGAGCGGGCGGCGTCAGTTCCTTGAGTTCGCGGATGCGGACGTCGTCGGTATTGTGCGGGGGCATGCTGTTTCTCCTAGCTTTTGGGGGCGCCGTTCGGTCAGTGTGCGTGCGGCAGATTCGTCGATTCGGGTGGTGCGGTGTGTCGTTCGGGCTGCAGGGCGGCCGTCGCGACGACGGCTGGCGAAGGGCGAAAAAAAACCGCCGGGTTCGCCGGCGGTTTTTTCGGGAATTTCGGTTGCGCTTTGCGCGCCATCAACCCTCTCGATCCGCCAGCGGTCTGAGATACCAAAAAAAGTAAAAGTAAAACTTGGCGGACATGACGGAGATTCGGTTCGTCGAAAAAGTCGATTCGGAATTTATACCCGGTCGCCGTGCCGCTGGCAACCGGGGTGCGTCAAAAATGCGGATAATCCGCGCGTTCGGTCAAAAATTCGCGGATTGTCTGCGTGGCGATGCGGTTATGCCGTACCGCCGACCGTCATCTTGTCGATGCGCAGGGTCGGCTGGCCAACGCCGACCGGCACGCTCTGGCCTTCCTTGCCGCATACGCCGACGCCCGTGTCGAGCGACATGTCGTTGCCGATCATGCTCACGTACTTCAGCGATTCGGGGCCGCTGCCGATCAGCGTCGCGCCCTTGACCGGATACGTGATCTTGCCGTTCTCGATCATGTACGCCTCGGACGCCGAGAACACGAACTTGCCGTTCGTGATGTCGACCTGGCCGCCGCCGAAGTTCACCGCGTAGAGACCGTTCTTCACCGACGCGATGATTTCCTGCGGATCCTTGTCGCCGTTGAGCATGTAGGTATTCGTCATGCGCGGCATCGGCAGGGCCGCATACGATTCGCGGCGCGCGTTGCCCGTGACCGGCATCTTCATCAGGCGCGCGTTCAGCGTGTCCTGGATGTAGCCCTTCAGGATCCCGTCCTCGATCAGCGTCGTGCACTGCGTGGGGTTGCCTTCGTCGTCGATATTGAGCGACCCGCGACGGTTCGGCAGCGTGCCGTCGTCGACGACCGTCACGCCCTTCGCGGCGACCTGCTCGCCGATGCGGCCCGCGAACGCGGACGAACCCTTGCGGTTGAAGTCGCCCTCGAGACCGTGGCCGATCGCCTCGTGCAGCAGCACGCCGGGCCAGCCCGGCCCGAGCACGACCGTCATCGCGCCGGCCGGCGCGGGGCGCGCGTCGAGGTTCACGAGCGCGGCGTGCACCGCGTCGTCGACGTAGCGCGACAGCACGTCGTCGGTGAAGTAGCCGTAGTCGAAGCGGCCGCCGCCGCCGCCGGTGCCGATTTCGCGGCGACCGTTCTGCTCGGCGATGACCGTGACCGAGACGCGCACGAGCGGGCGGATGTCGGCCGCCAGTGCGCCGTCGCTGCGCGCGACGAGCACGACGTCGTATTCGCCGGCGAGGCCCGCCATGACCTGCGTGATGCGCGGGTCGCGGCTGCGCGCCATCTGCTCGACGCGTTCGAGCAGCTTCACCTTGGCCGTCGCGTCGAGCGACGCGAGCGGATCGGACGGCAGATAGAGGTCGCGGCCCGAGATGCCTTTCAACGACGTCGCCGCCTTCACCTTCTGGCGGCCGCCGCCCGCGGCCGCGATCGCCTTCGTCGCCGCGGCGGCCTGCGCGATCGCTTCCGGCGACAGGTCGTCCGAATACGCGAACGCGGTGCGGTCGCCCGCCACCGCGCGCACGCCGACGCCCTGGTCGATGCTGAAGCTGCCCGACTTCACGATGCCTTCCTCGAGGCTCCACGCCTCGCTGCGCGTCGCCTGGAAGTACAGATCCGCGTAGTCGACGCGGTGCGTGAAGATGTCCGCGATCGTGCGCGTGAGCAGGCTCTCGTCGAGGCCGTACGGCGTCAGCAGGATGTCCTTCGCCAGCGCCAGGTTGCGGATGCCGGGTTCGATGATGTTCATGCGGGTATCGGGTGCTCTCAAAAAGTTGTCGGATGCGTATCGCGCAGATGGGTGGGCCGCGCGGCGTTTCAAGCGGGCCGGCCGCTCAGGTCAGTACGCGGTGCCGCCACGCGGGCAGGCTCTGGCGCACGTCGGCAATGCGCTGCGGCTCGAGCGTGCCGCTTACGACGCTCGCGCCTTCGTCGCGCACCGCGACGATCTCGCCCCACGGGTCGATCAGCATGCTGTGGCCCCAGGTGCGCCGGCCGTTCTCGTGCTTGCCGCCCTGTGCGGCCGCGAGCACGTAGCACTGGTTCTCGACCGCCCGCGCGCGCAGCAGCGTCTCCCAGTGCGCGCGGCCCGTCGTATACGTAAACGCCGACGGCACGACGATCAGCGCGCAATCGCCCATCCTGCGATACAGCTCCGGAAAGCGCAGATCGTAACAGACCGACAGCCCGACCCGGCCGAACGGCGCGTCGAACGTGACGACCGTCTCGCCCGGGCGAATCGTGCGCGCCTCGTCGAACGACTCGTCGCCTTTCTCGAAGTTGAACAGATGGATCTTGTCGTAGCGCGCCGCCTCGTTGCCCGACGGATCGAACACGAGCGTCGTGTTCAGCACGCGCTGCGGTTCCGGCGCCTTCAGCGGCAGCGTGCCGCCGATGACCCATACGCGGTGGCGGCGCGCGGCATCGGCGAGGAATTGCTGGATCGGGCCGTCGCCGTACGGCTCGGCGAGCGCGAGCTTGTCGGTGTCGCGCTGACCCATGAAGCAGAAATACTCGGGCAGCAGCACGAGCTGCGCGCCTTCGTCGGCGGCTTCCGCGATCAGGCGGCGCGCTTCGGCGAGATTGCGTCCGACGTCGGTCGTGCTGACCATCTGCAAGGCGGCAACACGGAACGGCGCGGCGGAAGGGGCGGAATCGGTCATCGCGAAATCGGTGGCGTCATAAATGGGGTGCGGCCCGGCGGCGAAGGCGGCTCAGTGGCCGGGCGCCTCGGCCGCATCGCGATTCATCTTACCCTGATCGCCCCGCACCCGCTCGATGTGCGGATGCGCCCACGATCCGGTGATCGCGTAGTCGAGCGCGAACGCGTGCTGCAGCGTCTGCGACAGCGCGAAGTCGGCGGCCAGCACACCGACGCCGAGCAGCGGATTGATCACCGCCGCCGCGATCGCGGCCGCACCCGCGCCGACCTTCGGCGCGACGTGCGCATGGAGATCCTGCGTCTCGGTGCCGAGATCGACGGCGCCGCGCACCGTCACGTTCGCCGGTGCGGTCGTCATCGCGAAATCGTCGGTGCGTGCGATGCCGTTCGAAACGCGGGCGGTGCCGGTGATCTTGTCGAACGGCAGCCCCTTGCCGATCACGTCGCGGAAATTCAGCGTCAGGAAGCGCGCGAGGCTCTGCAGGCTCAGCACGCCGAGCAGCTTCGCGGCGCCCGGATCGACCTTCAGGATTTGCCCGTGCTCGAGGTCGAGCGCGATCTGGCCGTTCAGCGACGGCAGGTCGACCGCGGTCGGGCCGCCGCGCCAGCCGACCTTGCCGGTCACCGAACCCTGGCCCTTCGCGAGCGTACGCGGCAGGCCGACGCGATCGAGCAGCGCGCCCGCATCGTCGACGTCGAGCCGGAAGTCGAACACCGACCGCCGCGGCGCCTCGCTTTCGTCGACGCCGCGCGCGAGCGCGCGCCGCGACGTGCGCCAGTTGCCCGTCGCGCTCAGTTTCGCGTCCGGGTTCGTCAGCGTGAGGCGGTCGAGCTGCCAGACCGGCGTGCCGTTCTCATCGACGTTGCGTGCATTGACGACGAGGCGGCCGATGTCGTGGTTGCGCGCGACGACCTGGTCGACGATCACGTCGACCGACGGCATCGCCCGATCGGTCGGTGTCGGCAGGTTCATCGCGCGGCCGACGAGATCGTGCTGCGCGCTGTCGGGAATCACGAGCTTCGCGAGCCGTGCGTTGAGCACACCCGCGCCGTTGTGGCCGCCGCCCGGCGCCCACGACAGGTAGCCCGACACCTGGTTCGACGCGATGTTGGCCTGCCACAGATCGTCGACGTGCGACGCGCCGACGATCACGTTTTCCCAGTTGCGCTTGAGCAGCGTCAGCGTGCCGAAGTGGAGCGCAAAGCGCTTCGGCGCGAAGCTCGCGACATCGACGCGCGACGCCGCCGGCGGCTGCGTCGCGCGCGGCGTCTCGGCGCGCAGGGTACGCGCCAGCGCGATCCAGGCGTCCGCGTCGAAGGCGTCGACGTCGACCGCCGCGCTGACGCCTTCCTGCGGCATGTCGGGCATGCGGTGGATGCCCATCGCGCCGCGCACGGCACGCAGCGGCGCGCCGCGCGTCGCATCGAGCAGATAGGTCGCCGACACGGGGCCGAGCGTCAGGTCCGCGTGCTCGAGGCGCGTGCCGTCGGTCTGCGGCGCCGGCTGTAGCGTGAAGCGGAACGGCATCGTCGTGCCGGCCGGCTTCGCGAACGGCGCGGGAAAGTTCAGCGCGACGCCGGTCAGATCCGATTGCGCGGCGATGTCCGGCAGGCGCCCCGGTGCGCCGCGCACCGCGATCCGGTACGGCGCGTCGCCGCTCACGTGTTCGAGCAGCGCCGCCGCGGCGCCGCGCAGATTCAGCCCGCGCGCGGTGTCGAGCGCGAGCTTGCCGTCGACGTCGACGGCGTACGGCCCGTGCGACTGGAAGCGGCCGTTCGCGTGCACCGGGCCGCCGAGGAAGCGGCCCGACAGTGCATGCAGCGACGCGCCGGTTTCGGTGAAGCGCACCTGCCCGCGCAGCGCGGACAGCGGCGGCACGCCGTCCGCCGACAGCGTGTTGCCGCCGAACGCGAGCGCGCCTTCGATCCGCGTATGCGGATGCGCGACGTGCTGCGGAATCGTGAGCTTCAGCGCGAGCGACGCCGGCCCCTGCGCGTCGATGCGCGCGCCGACGCGATCGCTCATCGCGCCCAGCGAGCTGTTGTCCGCGTAATCGATCAGGTCGGCGAGCGGTCCTTGCGCGTGGCCTTCGATGACGAGCGGCGAGTCGCTCGGGTGGCCGAGATCGTCGATGCGGCCGGCGACCTTCGTCACCGCGACACGCTTGTAATGCGCGCGGTCGATGTCGAAGCGCAGCTTGTTCTGCGCGAGCTCGAACACGCCGTCGATGCCGTCGAGCGCGGGCCACACGCTCGGCGTGCCGTTCGCGAGCGTGCGCGGCGGGTACGGCGTCGGCTCGAAGCGGCCGCCCGTAAACGGCGCGACGATCCGGAACACGCCGGCTGTCGGCTCATGCTGAAACGGAAACTTGTCGAGCGGGCCGCGCGCGACGATCGACGCGCCCTTCGTCACGCGGCCGTCCTGCAGCGCGTGGCCGAGATAGGCACGCAGGTGATCGGACATCCCCGTCGGCAGATAGCGCGGAATCCGGGCGACCGACGCGCGCGCGAAATCGGCGCGCAGGTCGAGCGAGCCGCGGCCGTGCCCCGGATTCGTGTAGGTGCCCGATACCGCGATCTCGGCGTCGGGGTTCGCGACGAACAGATCGGGCACATTCACGTCGACGCGCGCGTGCTTTTCGCCGGGCGCCGGCGTGATGGTCCAGTTCGCGCGGCCGCGCAGCTTGTCGAACGTGAGCCGCGGCTCGTCGAACTCGCCGGGCACCGTGACGGCCGCGTCGACCGTGTCGAACTCGGCGGTGCCGCCCGTCTCGCTCGCGTCGACGCGGCCCCACAGGTTCTCGACGCCCGGCAGGCCGGCACGCGGGTGGCCGCGCGCCGACAGCCCCGGCGGCGGCTCCTGCGCCGCGAAGCTGATGCCCTGCAGATCGCCGAGGAACCGGTAGCGCACGATCGGCGCGGCGCCCATGCGGCGCTCCTCGTCGGCGAGGTCGGCGCGCGCGGGCTTCGCACGTTCGACTTCGATGTGATAGTTCGACATCATCCCGCGCGGGTCGATCTTGACGAGCTCGTTGCGCAGCCGCGCGGGCAGCGGCAGCCCGCGGATGAATTCGCTGAGGATGCCGAGATCGACGCGATCGCCGACGACGCTGAGCAGCTGGCCCTGATCGGCCGTCGGCACGCGATAGCGCGCCTTCAGCGTCGACAGCGCGAGCGAACGCGCGAGCGGCGTGCCGTCGGGCAGCGGCGGCTGGCCCAGTTCCGCGTTGAAGTGCGTCAGATGCAGCGTGTAGTCGCGGCCCGGATCGAGCGCGAGATCCCAGCGGAAGCCGACCGTCGGCACGTCGAGGCGCGGCTGCGTCGGCCGCACGCGCAGCGCGACGTCGGCGCCCTGCAGGTCGCCCCCTGCCGAGCGCAGCCGGCCGTTGCTGAAGGTCGCCCAGATCGCGTTGTCGATCCGGCCGGCATGGATCGTGAGCGGCATGTCGACATAGCGCGCGAGCGTCTGCAGATCGACGGGGCCCGTCGACAGATAGGCGTTGCCCGTCCAGTTCGAGGGCTTGCCGATCGGCGCGAGCGCCTTGTGCGTGAAGCGCGCGCGGAAATCGAGCGGGCCGAGCAGCAGCGTGCCGTTCGCGGGCGCCTGCAGCGCGGCCTTGTGCAGGCGGCCGTCGTTGAGCACCGCGAGCCGGATGCCGGACAGCGCGAGTTCCGGCGCGTCGTGCTGCGCGTCGCGCCAGCGCAGCGTGCCGCCGCGCAGCACGATCGCTTCCTGCTTCAGCAGCCAGGTGCCGAACGTGTCGTTGCCGCCGTGCGCGGACGCGACGCCGACGCCCGCGATGCTCAGCGAGCCGTCCGCCGCGCGCGCGACGACGAGGTCCGGCTCATCGACGATCAGGCTCGACAGCGCGGGCGACAGCCGCAGCAGCGACATCCACGACAGCGCAGCCGTCGCGTGCGGTACCGACAGCGCGACCTGACCGTCGCGGCCGCGGATCGTCAGACGGGTGACTTCGACGCCCGGCTGCATGCCGGACCAGTGCGGCGACAGCTTGCCGATCGACAGTTGTGCGTGGAGCTTGTCGGACACCGCGCGCTCGATGCGCGGGCGGAATTCGTCGATGCGCGGCAGCAGCACGTAGCGCAGCCCGAGGAACGTGCCGCACGCGACGAAGTACGTGCCGATCGCGACCGCCAGCGTCACCTTGAACACGCGACGCAGCACCGGATGATCGTGCTTCGGAGTGGCCGCTTCGGGCGCTGCTGCGGCGGATTCCTGACGGTCGGACATGCGGCGGACGGGCGGCGATATGGTAGTTTTGCAGACTGACGTTGAAATGTATCACACGGGTTCGTGCCGGCGGCCGCCAGGCGGCGCGGCGCGGGCCTCCCGGCGCGCGGCGTCGCAC
>NZ_KV786699.1:0-33578 GCF_001806955.1 Burkholderia sp. HMSC10F09 | reverse complement strand
CGGCGCCGGCGATGCGGGTGCCGCGACGCTCGGCCCGGCGCGGGCGCCGGAACGCGCGTCGGCAGTCGAGCGCGAGTTCGTCGCGTACGGGCCGCCGCGCGAGCCCGATCGCTGAAGAAGGCGTTCGCCTTCGAGGCGGCCGCCCGTCGCCGGTCGCCGCCGGCTGCGCGCGCGTCGCCGCATACGGTTCGCCCGTCGCGCAAGCGATGCCCGCGGCGCCGCGACGCACCGGTCTTCCTGTCCTTCCTTGCCTTAGACGGAGTCGCCATGAGCGAGGCGCACGTATCGATCGATGTCGCGCAGCGCGCGCGATTCAGCTTCGAAGTGACGTTTGCCGGCACGACGCTGGCGCCGGTCGTGACCGACGAGCCGCCGCCGCTCGGCGAAGGCCGCGGACCGAACCCCGTCCGGCTGCTGGCGGCGTCCGTCGCGAGCTGTCTCGCGGCGAGCCTCCTGTTCGCGCTCGAGCGGCAGCGCGTCGATCCGCAGCCGGTCGGCGCGCACGTCGACGTCGACATGGTTCAGGACGACGCGGGCGCCGTGCGCGTCGGCGCGATGGCGGTGCGCCTCTCGGTCGGCCGCACGTGGGCCGAACTCGCGACCTCGGCGCAGGCGCTCGAGCGCTTCGATGCGTATTGCGTGGTGACCGAAAGCGTGCGGGCCGGCATTCCGATCTCGATCGACGTGCGCGACGCGAACGGCGCGTTGCTGGTCAGCGAACAGACGGGGACTTAAAGCCGCGACGCCGCGATGCGGCGAGCGATTGGACGCAGACGAAGCGGGCCCGTCGACGCGCGACGCGCTACGTCGCATCCGCGACTTCGGCCGCTTCCGCGAGCGCTTCGAGAAAGCGCTTGCGCCACCACTGCACGTCGGTGCGCCGCAACGTCGCCATCAGCGCGGCATGACGCTGACGGCGCTCGTCGAGCGGCATCGCGAGCGCGCGCTGGATCGCCTGCGCGGTGCCTTGCGTGTCGTACGGATTCACGAGCAGCGCTTCCTTCAGCTGCTCGGCCGCACCGGCGAAGCGCGACAGCACGAGTACGCCGGGATCGGCTTCGTCCTGCGCGGCGAGGAATTCCTTCGCGACGAGATTCATCCCGTCGCGCAGCGGCGTCACGAGCGCGACGCGGCTCGCGCGATAGAGTCCCGGCAGCCGCTTGCGCGCGACCGTGCGATGGATGTAGCGCATCGGCATCCATTCGAGCTCGCCGTAGTCGCCGTTGATCGCGCCGCACAGACTGTCCATTTCGCGGCGCAGATCGTCGTATGCGCCGAGATCCTCGCGGCTCGGTGCCGCGATCTGGATCAGCGTCGCGCGATTGCGGTTCTCCGGATATTGTTCGAGCAATTGCCGAAACGCATGCACGCGCTGCGGCAGTCCCTTCGTGTAGTCGAGCCGGTCGACGCCGACGAGCAGTTGTCGGCGCGAATACTCGTCGCGCATCCGCTCGAACATGTCGATGCCGTCGCGATCGTCGGCGAGCGCCGCGAATTCGTCGACGTTGATGCCGATCGGAAACGCGCCGGCCGACAGCGTGCGGCCGAAGGCGCGCAGCCGGCCGTCCGCGAGGCGCGCGGCGCCGGCTTCCGCTTCGACGTAATGCTCGAAGTGGAGCAGGTCGGCCTCGGTCTGGAAGCCGACGAGGTCGTACGCGAACAGCGAGCGCATCAGCCATTCGTGCTCCGGGATCGCAGCCATGATCGGCGGCGGCGGCACCGGGATGTGCAGGAAGAAGCCGATCGGATTCGTGCAGCCCATCGCGCGCAATTCGGCCGCGAGCGGAATCAGCTGATAGTCGTGAACCCACACGACGTCGTCGGGCCGCAGCAGCGTGCGCAGCCGACGCGCGAACAGCTGGTTCACGCGCCGGTAGCCGTCGGCGAAACGGCGATCGAACTGCGCGAGATCGAGCCGGTAATGGAACACCGGCCACAGCACGTTGTTCGAGTAGCCGAGGTAGTACGCGTCGTAATCCTGTGGATCGAGATCGATCGTCGCGAGCTGAATGCCGCCGACGTTCTGGATCTGCACGTCGTCGCCGTGTGCAGGCTGCGCGTCGGTGCTGCGTAGCTTGCCGCTCCAGCCGAACCAGACGCCGCCCGTTTCCTGCAGGCTGTCTTTCACGGCGACGGCGAGACCGCCGGCCGCGGCTTTACGGGGATCTGCAATGCGATTCGATACGACGACGAGACGGCTCACCAGCTCTCCTGACGGTTGTTGAGGGAAAGGTCGTGCGGCCGGGCGCGCAGCGGATGCCGCCAAGGTCGCGACGCGCGCGACGGGACCGCAGTACGATCGGACCGGAGCCAGGGGCACGCGGCTCGCAGCCCGAACGAGGAGTGCTTTTTTAGGATACTCGCCAATCGTCCGTTTTAAAAGTCTGCATCCATACGCGTACGCCGCGCCCATGCGCCGTGCGGCGTACGATGCAGGCGCGGGACCGGAATTTGCTCGCCGGCGTGCAGCGTTATGCAGCGGCCGTCTGCCAGCGAGACGCGGCGTGCGGCGGCGTGCTGCCGTCGCTCGCTTGCGCAGGCGCGCCGGCCGGCATCCGGAACGCGGCGACCGTCTGCGACAGTTCGCGTCCCTGTGCGTCGAGCGATTTCGACGCAGCGGCCGCCTGTTCGACGAGGGCCGCGTTCTGCTGCGTCGTCTGATCCATCTGCGTGATCGTCAGATTCACCTGTTCGATGCCGCGGCTCTGTTCGGCCGACGCCGCCGCGATCTCGCCCATGATGTCGGTCACGCGCGCGACCGCCTGCGTGACGTCGGCCATGGTCCTGCCGGCTTCGTCGGCGAGCGCCGAGCCGTCACGGATCGTCTGTACCGACGCGCCGATCAGCGCCTTGATCTCCTTCGCCGCGGTGGACGACCGCTGCGCCAGGCTGCGCACTTCGCTCGCGACGACCGCGAAGCCGCGCCCCTGTTCGCCGGCACGCGCGGCTTCGACGGCCGCATTCAGCGCAAGGATATTGGTCTGGAACGCGATGCCTTCGATGATGCCGGTGATGTCCGCGATCTTCGACGAGCTGTCGCCGATCTCCGTCATCGTGTCGACCACGCGGCCGACCACCGCGCTGCCGCGCTGCGCGACGTCGGACGCGTTCGCGGCGAGTGCGCTCGCCTGCTGCGCGTTCTCCGCGTTGAGCCGTACCGTCGACGTGAATTCCTCCATCGTCGCGGCCGTCTCCTGCAGCGACGCCGCCTGCTCCTCGGTGCGTTGGCTCAGATCGAGGTTGCCGGCCGCGATCTCGCCGACGGCGTGCGCGATGCTATTGGACGAGTCGCGCACGCGGCCGACGATGTCGATCAGTCGTGCGTTCATCGTGCGGAGCGCATCGAGCAGGTCGCGCGTCTCGTCGTTGCCCGTTACGGCGATGCGACTGCCGAGATCGCCCTGCGCAACGGTGCGCGCGACGTCGACCGCGACCGCGATCGGCGCGGTGATCCGGCGCGTGATCCACAGGCCGCCGCCGATCGCGAGCAGCAGCGAGCCGATGCAGATGCCGGCGAGCAGGTTGCGTTCGCGCACGTAGCGATCGCCGAACGATTCCGCGATCGCATGTTCGCGTTCGCGCGTATAGGTTGCGTACGCATCGGTCGCCCGCACGAGCTGCGCGAGCAGCGGCCGGCAGCGATCGTCGATGTCGGCGGCCGCCTCGTCCTTCCTGCCGGCCTGCGCGAGCGACACGATGTTCAGCGCGACGGGCCCGTAGCTGCGCTCGATGCGCGCGATGGCGGCCACCAGTTCGCGCGCGCGATCGGTCGTATCGTGCGCATTCGCGATCAGCGCCTGCAGTTTCGCGATGCGATCCTGCACGTCCTTGTGCGCGCGCTGCACGTCGGCGAGTTCGAGTTCGACGTCGGACGGCTTCGTCACGAGCACGAGATTGCGCGCGGCGATCGCGCGCCGGTCGACGGCCTCGCGAATCTGCTCGGACAATTGCGCGCGTGCGCTGATGCCGTTCATGTAGCGGAAGAATTCGTCGTTGGCGTTGGACAGCGCATTGAGCGCCATCGCGGACACGATGACGACGATGGCGGCGAGCATGCCGAAGCCGCCGAGCAGCTTTGCCTGGATGGTTATTCTGGTGATTTTCACAATGGCCCTCTTGCGCGGATGGGGAAACGGAATTCGGCCGTGACAGGCCGATGCCGCATTTAACGGGTATTCGCAGCCATTTCTTTACCCGTCGAAACCCTGATTTTTATTTCTATTAATTCAACCGCGATTCGGCAACGCCGTGCTGCAACGCCAATTCATGCGCCGAGAGGCAATCACCGGCGATTCATTCGTTTCATATCCGGATAATGAAACCGGCTTCGTTGCATTTGGTAAAACCGGTATTCGTCATTGAACGATCGGCCGTTCCGATTCGCTCGATCGACGAATGACCGGTATTGCAGTGTCGATATGATGCGAATCGGAACGGCGAGTGCAATCAGAACGTCGTGCGCAATCCGGCCATCACGCTGCGTCCGCCTTGCGGTGCGAAACCGCGCACCACCGAGGTCGCGTAGCGGATGTCCTGGTTCGTCAGGTTGTCGCCGCGCAGATACGCGAGCCAGTGCGTCGCGCCGACGCGGAACTTGTACGTCAGCACCACGCCGAGCGAGGTATAGCCGGCGGTCGGTTCATCGTCGGCGGGCACGCGATGCTGCGACCACGCGTGCGTGAGCTGCGCGCGTGCGCCGAAGGGGCCGTAGCCGTAGTCGGCCGCGAGCGTCGCGCGCAGCGGTGCGATGCGCGGCAGCGGCTCGCCGGTGTCGACGTTGCGCGCATGCGTATAGTCGGCCGTCAGCTCGAGGTCGACCGTATGGCCGCTGTGTGCATAGACGCGATACTTGCCGTCCAGCTCGATGCCGTAGAACTCCGCGCGCACGCCGCGATAGACGGCCTCGGCGAGCGCGTCGTCGGTGCCGCGCGGGACCGGCTCGCCGTCGCTGTCGACGATGCGTCCGGTCGCGTATTCGGCCAGATAGTTCGAAAAGCGGTTGTAGAACACGCCGACACTGCCGCGATTCGGTCCGCTCGCATAGCGCAGCGACAGATCGGTCGACACGGCCTTTTCCTTCGACGCGTTCGGATTGCCGATCAGGAACTGCCCGGTCGCATCGTGCGGACCGTTCGAATAGAGCTCGTAGAACGTCGGCGCGCGTTCGGTGTAAGCGACGTTGGCGGCGATCGACCAGGTGGGTGTCAGTGAAAACAGCGCGCCGGCCGACACGCTGCCTGCGTTGAACGTGCGCGATTGCGCGCCCGCGAATTTCTCGACGCCGGCCGGATCGGGATCCACGTTCACATGCTCGATGCGTCCGCCGAGGCTCAGCTTCAGCGCCGGATCGACCTGCCATTCCTCGAGGCCGAACAGCGCGACGCTATTGGTGCGCGTCGACGGAACCAGCGTTTCGTCGCCGAGCGCGGAGAACGTGTTGCCGCCGAACTGCACGCCGATCGCGCCTTCGAGCGGCCCGATCTTGCGGTGCCGCGCCTCGAGGCGCGCCTCGTAGCCGCGATTGCGGAACGTCGTCGCGGTTTCGCCGTTGTCGACTTCCTTGTGGCGGTAATCGGTGTACGCGAAGTCGAATTTCAGCGTCGAAAACGGCCCGGGCAGATTGCGCGCCTCCGACGCGAAGGCGAGACGCTCCTGCCGCATGCGCAGCCGCACGTCGTCTTCGGCGACCGATCCGTAGTTCGATTCGTAGCCGCTGTACGACAGGCCCGCGAACCCGTCGGCCCACGTGTACGACGCGCCGACCGCGCCGCCGTGCACGCGGCCGTCGCTGTTCGGCACGCTGCCGACCGGCTGCGGCGTGTCGGGGCCGTCGAGCGCGCGTTGCGTATCGCTGCGCGCATAGCCGGGAATCCGCAGCTTGCCGGTTTCGCGATCGAATGCATCGACGTGGAACGCGAAGCGGCCGTTGCCGCCTTCGACCTGCGCGGCGCCCGCGCGCGTGGCGTTCGCGCCGCCGTAGCGGACGTCGAGCGCACCGGTCGGGCCATCGATCGCCTCGCGCGGGATCCGGTTGTCGATCGTGTTCACGACGCCGCCGATCGCGTTGCCGCCGTACAGCAGCGCCGCCGGGCCGCGCACGATCTCGACGCGCTCGATCGACAGCGGGTCTTCCGGCACGGCGTGGTCGTACGACAGCGACGACGCATCGTAGGCAGCCACGCCGTTCTGCAGCAGCCGGATCCGGTCGCCGTCCATGCCGCGCACGATCGGGCGGCCGACCATCGGCCCATACGTGGTGGTCGATACGCCGGGCAGGCCGTTCAGCGTTTCGCCAAGCGAATCGGCCTGGCGGCGCAGCAGCGCATCGCCCGACAGCTGCGCGGTGGGCGCGATCAGCTCGGCGTCGCCGAGCGGATTCGCGGTGACGAAAATCGGCGCGAGCGGCGCGCCGTTCGAGGACGGCGACGTAGCGATTGCGGACGTGTCGGTTTGCGCATGGGCAAGGGCGGCGAGCGCCATCAGCGAAACGGGCGAGAGTGGGCGGAGCGGAAGACGTGGAAGACGTGGGAGGTCGCGCATGGTCGATGAGTCGGTTGAAGTCTGTCGGAATCGGATCGGGGGCAAGCCCGGCGCGCCTCGAATCGGTTTCATATCGATACGATATATTGTTGCGTCTGCGGCGCGCAGCGACCCGCTGGAACATCGCTCGATTCGGCCGCCACGCCGGTCAGGCGGGCATCGGACGATCGAGATCGTGAATGATACGTTATATCATTTCGGGCTCCAAGCCGACCGAACGGACAACGGCCGACGCCGCCGCGCGATGCACGGCGAGCAGATAGCGGAGGAGATGGGGAAGGCGGGGAAGGCGGGGAACGCGGGCGGCGGCCGCGTCGGGAACCGAGCGGCCGCGCATGGTCGAATGCAGCACGGCCGCCGCGCGACGGCCTGCATCGCGGCGGCGGCGCGGCGCGTACGCCGGCTTACGGCGCGAAGAACACGTCGGTGCGGTTCGTCAAATTGCCCGAATTCGTCTGCACGAACAGCGGATGGAACGACGACGACGGCAGCACGTCGAGCCCCTGATAGTCGCCGATGAAGAACCCTTCCGCGTACGGCGCGAGCATCATGTCGAACGGCCCGCCGACACGGCGTTCGTCGACGAACGTCACACCGCCGTCATGCGACACCTTGCGCCAGAAGCCGGTCGGCAGCGTCGTCGTGTTGCCGGCCTGCAGGTCGCGGAAATCGTAGTACGTGACCATCACGGTGCCCGCATTGTCGACGCGCACCGACGGGTTGAACGCCGGGCGCCCGGTCGGCGTGTTGACCTGCAGCGGCGCGCTCCAGGTCGCGCCGCCGTCTTTCGACGTCGACAGCGCGATCTCGTCGTACTGGCCGCCGTTGAAGCGGCTGTCCTGCCACACGACGTACAGCTGCCCCGACGCCGAATCGATCGCCGGCTCCGGAATGATGTCGCCGGTCCGCACGGGCGCGCCGGTGTTCGGATCGGTGACGCCGACCGTCTGCAGTCCCGCGATCACTTGCGGCTTGCTCCACGTGGCGCCGTCGTCGGTCGACTTCACGAACGCGACCTTGCCGGCCGCCTTGCTGAACGGCGGCTGGATTAGGTCGAAGAAGTCGTACAGCGTGCCCGTCTTCGGATCGACGACGATCTGGTTGCCGATCGTCTGCTGACGCGATGCAACGGTGACGATCACCTTCGCGGGGCTCCACGTGCGGCCGCCGTCGATCGTCTTCGAGAAGAACGTCGGCCCGCGATACGCGGCCGTATGCAGGTTCGCGTACGGATTGCCGTTGGGCAGTTCGAGCCGGTCCCACACCGCATAGGCGGTGCCGGCCTTCACCGGGTTCGCGGTCACCGATTCCTTGTCGTTGAAGAACTGCGTGGTCGGTTCGTCGTTCGCGATCAGCACGGCCGGGCTGCTCCACGTCTGCCCGCCGTCCGTCGATACCGACGCGGCCACCGCGTTGCTGTTGTTCGACTGGTTGAACGAGATCGACACCGAGTACGCGGTGCCGTCCGGCCCGAACGAGACCCACGGATCGGACGCGCGCTCGTACTTGAGTCCGCCGGGCGCACACGCGCTGAACGGCTGCGGCGTGCGCGCCCACGTCGCGCCGCCATCGAACGTGTAGCCCGCGACGAGCCCGTGCGCGCCGCCGTTCGACCAGCGGTCCTGCTGCCATACGCCGATCATGTTCAACGGATTCGCGGGGTTCACCGAGAGCCAGGGTTCGACTTCGGCGTTCACGTAGTTGGTACCGGGGCCGCCGATCGTGCACGCCGCGAACGGACTCGGTCCCGATACGACGACCGGTTCCGCGTGCGCCGCGGCGGCGGCCGCGCAGGCAAGCGCGGCGGACAGACGGGTGACGAGCGAGTGAGGCACGGTGATGCGTCGCATGGACTGCTCCTCATTGACGTGCGGCCGCGACGGCGCGGCCCGACCGATCGACGACGCGACGCGCGTGCGCAGGCAGCGGATGCCGCGCAGCGGATCGCCTCGTATCGTTCGGGGAAACCGTTTCAGCCATCGAAAGCCGCGTACGCTGGATACCGCCAGCGCGTCGGTCGAGACACCTTTTCGTTTTCTTTGCCATCGGCCCGTCGTGCGATACCGACCGCCGTCGAAGCCCGTGCAGACATCCGACGCATGCGTCGAAGTGGTTGCAATGTAGGCGATCCGCGCGCGGCGCGAGAGGCGATTTTTGTAACAGCGCATGCGCCGGCAAGCGTTGCCGGATACGCTGCGCACGCACGCGCAAAACTTACCGCGGCGGACGTCGAACACGCGATGAAATGGAATGAAGAACGCGAATCGGAATCGCTTCCGGTTGCGATGAAACGCGCGCGGCGCATCGATGCGTGCGCACGCATCGATGCTCGGTTCAGTACGACGGCAGTCCCGGCGGATTGGTTTCGGCACGCGCGATCGCTTCGCTTTGCAGCCCCCATCGCGCAAGCGCCTGTCCGTAGCGGCCGTTCGCGATCAGCGTGTTGGTCGCGAGCGTCAGCGCGGGTGCAAGCCCGCTGCCGCGACGCGTCGCGATCGCGACGTCCGCATTCGCCGGCCAGCCCGCATTGACGACGCCGACGCGCCGGATCTTGCCCGTGCGCGCGGCTTCGTAGGCGAGCGATGCGTTCGGATTCAGCTCGGCGTCCGCACGGCCCGACAGCAGCGCGACGCGCGCGGCCGCATCGTCGTCGAAGTACAGCAACTCGGTCGCCTTCAGGCCATGCGCGACGTTGCGCCGGCTCCATTCGAGCAGGATGTGCTCCTGGCTCGTGCCCGCGCCGGTGATGATGCGCAGCCCGGCGACGTCCTTCGGTTCGGCGATGGCGCGGATCGGGCTGTCGGTACGCACGTAGAAGCCGTGCAGCCCGAGCCGGTACGTCGTGAAGTCGTACTTCTCCTTGCGCTTTTCGGTCACGCCGACGTTGGAAATCACCGCATCGTATTTCCCCGACGTGAGGCCGAGCGGCCAGTCGGCCCACGCGACGGGCACCAGCACCAGCGTGCGGCCGAGCGCGTCGGCGACGAGCTGCGCATAGTCGGGATCGGCACCGACGACCGTACGCGCATCGGTCGCATAGGTCGACACGGGCGGCGCATGCGGCGAAATCGCGACCGTGAACGCGCCGTCTCGCACCCATCGGTAGGCACTTGCCGCGCGGATCGCGGCGTCGTCGCGCGGCGCACGCACGCGGCCGGCCTGGCGCGGGTCGAGATCCGCGGTCGCGGCGGCCGCGTACGCCGTGCGCCACGGCGCGCAGCCGGATGCCGCGGCCAGTGCGGCGGCGATGAACTGTCGTCGGTCGATCGTCATGTCGTCGGGTTCGATAGCGAATGCGTCGCGCGCCGCAGGCGTTACAGCACGTGCGACAGGAACGCGCGCGTGCGCGGATGCGCGGGCGCGTCGAGCACGACCGCCGGCGGTCCCGCTTCGACGATGCGTCCGCGTTCCATGAACAGCACGTTGTCGGCGACTTCGCGCGCGAAGCCGATTTCGTGCGTGACGATCACGAGCGTCGTGCCGGAGCGCGCAAGTTCCTTGATCACGTCGAGCACTTCGTTGACGAGTTCCGGATCGAGCGCGGACGTCGGCTCGTCGAACAGCAGCACCTTCGGTCGCAGCGCGAGCGCCCGCGCGATCGCGACGCGTTGCTGCTGGCCGCCCGACAACTGGCGCGGATACGCGTCGGCCTTGTCGGCGAGGCCGACACGCGCGAGCAACGCGCGCGCGGTCCGTTCCGCCGCCTCGCGCGTCGCGGTGCCGAGCGCGAGTGGCGCTTCGATCAGATTCTCGAGCACCGTCAGATGCGGGAACAGGTTGAAGGTCTGGAACACCATCCCGACCCCGCTGCGACGCTTCAGCACGTCGCGCTCCTTCAGTTCGTGCAGCACGTCGCCGTCGCGGCGATAGCCGATCAGTTCGCCGTCGATGTCGATGATGCCGTCGTCGACGCGTTCGAGATGATTGATCGTGCGCAGCAGCGTCGACTTGCCCGAGCCGGACGGCCCGACGATCACGGTCACGCTGCCGCGCGGCGCGACGAACGACACGTCGTCGAGCACGCGCTGCGTGCCGAAGCGTTTCGACACGCGATGCACGGTCACTTCGCCGCCGACTTGCGGCACGACCGCGTCGTCGCGGGCGCCGGCGGCCGGCATGTCGCGTCGCGCGACGACGCGCCGCCACAGCGCGCCCGCGCGTGCGAGCACGAACGTCAGCGCCGACGGCGGCGGGTTGCGCAGCGCGCCGCGCGCGTAGTGGCGCTCGACCTGCACCTGGATCGCCGACAGCACGGTCAGGATGATCAGATACCAGACCGTCGCGACCATCAGCAGCGGAATCACTTCGAGATTGCGGCGATAGATGACCTGCACCGTGTAGAACAGCTCGGGCATCGCGAGCACGTACACCATCGACGTGCCTTTCGCGAGCACGATCAGATCGTTGAACGCGGTCGGCAGGATCGCACGCATCGCCTGCGGCAGCACGATGCGCGCGGTCTGCCGGCCGTGCGGCAGGCCGAGTGCGGCGGCCGCTTCGAGCTGCCCCTGATCGACCGAGAGAATGCCGCCGCGGATCACTTCCGCCGAAAACGCCGCGTGATTCAGTGTGAGACCGAGCACGGCCGCCGCGAACGGACTGATCAGATCCGTCGTCGGCGCGTCGAACCATACGATGTCGGTGAACGGCACGCCGAGCCGCACGTGCTCGTACAGGTAGCCGAGGTTGTTCAGGATCAGCAGCAGCACGATCAGCGGGATCGAGCGGAACAGCCAGACGAACGCCCATGCGCTGGCCGATAGCAGCCGGGAGCGCGACAGCCGCGCAAAGGCGACCAATGCGCCGAGCGCGAACCCGAACACGGCGCCGAGCAGCGTCAGCACGAGCGTGCGTGCCAGGCCGGACAGCACGGGCGGCGACAGGAACCATTCGGCGAACACCGGCCAGCCCCATTGCGGGTTCGTCAGGATCGAGTGCAGCGCGAGCGCGATCAACGCGACCGCGAGCGCGGTGCCCGCGAGGCTCGAGCGGTGGCGCGCGGGCACGATGCGCACGCGCGCGCCGGCGCCGGTGTCGCGCGGCGCGCTGGAAGGCAGCGGCGGCACGGCGCCGCCGAGATGGGTCGTATCGCTCATGTCGATGCAGGGTCCTCGAATGGGTCGTCGAATCGGTACGTCGGCTGCTCGGCGCGCACGACGGCGTGCGACGCATGCGGCGTACTAGGCATGCGCTTCATCGGCCGGCGCGCGCGTCGCATCGGGCGATGCGTAGCGGCTCGCCTTGCGCGGCAGGCCGAGGTGATCGCGCAGCGTGCTGCCCGGCAGCTCGCGCCGATAGCGGCCGCGCGCTTCGAGCGCCGGAATCACGAGTTCGACGAAATCGTCGACGCCTTGCGCCTGCACCGGAAAGCCGAGAATGAAACCGTCGGCCGCGCCCGCGTCGAACCAGCGGATCAGTTCGTCGGCGACGTGCTCGGCGGTGCCGATGAAGTTCGGGCGCGGCGTCGCGACGGCGAGCGCGGTTTCGCGCAGCGTCAGCCCGTGCCGTTTCGCGTCGGCCTTGATCCGGTCGGTCGTCGAACGGAAGCTGTTGCGGCCGATGTCGCCGAGCTCGGGGAACGGCGCGTCGAGCGCGTATTGCGTGAAGTCGTGGTGGTCGAAATAGCGGCCGAGATAGGCGAGCGCGTCGTCGATCGTCAACAGATCGCGGATCGCGCGGTATTTGTCTTCGGCTTCGGCGGCGGTGCGCCCGACGATCGGCCCGATACCGGGGAAGATCTTCACGTCGTCGGGCCGACGGCCGTGGTCGATCGCGCTCTGCTTCACGCGCCGCGAAAAGGCCGCGGTTTCGTCGAGCGACGGCGAATGCGTGAATACCGCGTCCGCGTACTTGCCGGCGAGCGCGATGCCGTCGTCGGACGAGCCGGCCTGAAAGATCACCGGCTGCCCCTGGCGCGAGCGCTGAATGTTCAGCGGTCCGGCGACCTGGAAGAAGCGGCCGCGATGATCGAGCGTATGCAGCTTCGTGCGATCGAAGAAGCGCCCGGTCTCACGATCGCGCACGAATGCGTCGTCGTCCCAGCTGTCCCACAGGCCCTGCACGACGCTCAGGAATTCGTCGGCGATCTCGTAGCGCAGCGCGTGATCGGGATGCGTCTTGCCGAAGTTCTTCGCGGTGCCTTCGAGCGGCGTCGTCACGACGTTCCAGCCGGCGCGGCCGCCGCTGATCGCGTCGAGCGACGCGAGCTGGCGCGCGACCGTGAACGGCTCGCTGTACGACGTCGAGATCGTGCCGGCAAGCCCGATCTTCGTCGTCGCGGCCGCGAGCGCGGACAGCAGCGTCAGCGGCTCGAAGCGATTCAGGAAGTGCGGGATCGACTTGTCGTTGATGTAGAGGCCGTCCGCGACGAACGCGAACGCGATCCCGGCCGCCTCGGCCTTGCGCGCGATGCCGATCGCGAAATCGACGTTGATGCTCGCATCCGGCGGGTTGCTCGGATGCCGCCATGCGTTCATGTGGCTGCCTGCGCCTTGCAGCATCAGGCCGAAGGGAATCGGGCGTGGAGTCGTCATGGGTGTGGCGTGTCGCGGTCGAGGGAAGGGGCGCCGTGCGTCGCGGCGCGTGCGATGTGCGCGGGCGTGGTCGTCTGCACGCCGCCGAGCCATTCGACCGACGCGAGTCGCGCCGCATGGTCGGCGGTCGGCGCATCGATCACGAACTCGTCGACGCCGAGCCGCCGGCTCAGCGCGTCGAGCGCGCGATGCACGCGCTCGGGCGTATCGGCGAGCACGGCGGGGCGCAGTTCGTCGATGCGGTAGTCGGACGCGCCGCTTTGCCGCGCGAATTCGGCGGCCGCCTGCGCGCTCGCGAGGTTGAAGCTCTGACCGCTCGCGAGCCGCAGCCGGAAGATCTTCAGCGACCCGGTCAGCCGCTCGGCCGCATCGCGCGTCTCGGCCGCGACCGCGTACAGCGCGACGAGCGGCTTCGTGCCGCCTGCGCTTCGGTAGGCCTCGAGCGAGCGTTCGAGGTTCGCCTCGTCGCCGTTGAAATGGCCGGCATAGCAGAAGCGCCAGCCGCGGCGTGCGGCGAGCGCGCCGCTGTCCGGCGATCCGCCGAGCAGGATGCGCTGCGGCGGCTGCGGCGGTTCGGGCAGCGCGATCGCGCCCGCGAGTGCGTGATCCTCGTCGACGCCCCAGCCGAGAAACGCGTCGAGCGCGGCGAGCTGGCCCGCGAAGTCGGGTTTCGCGGCCTTGTCGTGATACCACTGCAGCGCGCGCGTGGTCAGCGGCAGTCCGCCCGGCGCCTTGCCGATGCCGAGATCGACGCGGCCGGGCGCGAGGGCCGCGAGCAGCCGGAACGTCTCGGCGACCTTGAACGGACTGTAGTGCTGCAGCATCACGCCGCCCGAACCGACGCGGATGCGCGACGTCTGCGCGAGCAGGTGGGCGACGACGATCTCCGGTGCCGAGCTCGCGAAGCCCGGCGCGCCGTGATGCTCGGCGACCCAGAACCGCGCGTAGCCGAGCTGCTCGGCGCGCCGCGCGAGCGTCGTCGTGAAGCGCAGCGCGTCGGCGGCGCTGCCGCCGTCGGCGATCGGGCTTTTGTCGAGCAGCGAAAGCGAATAGGACATGGTGAACGACGTGCGTGAAAGGAGGCGGCGCTCAGCTCTTCGGCAGGCCGGGCGGATTCGTGCGCGACGTGTCGATCGCTTCGGACGCGAGGTTCCAGCGATCGAGGATCTGCGCGTAGCGGCCGTTCGCGATCAGCGTATTCAGTGCGGCCGTCAGCGGCTGCGCGAGCCCGCTGCCCTTGCGCGTCGCGATCGCGATGTCGGCCGTGCGCGGCCAGCCGCCGCTGATCGCACCGACGAGCCGCGTCTTGCCCTGCTGCGCGCTCTGATACGCGAGCACCGAATTCACGCTGAAGACCGCGTCCGCGCGACCGGACTGCACGGCGACGATCCGCATCGCGTGATCGTCGTAGTACTGCACCTGCACGGGCTTGAGCCCGTGCGCGACGTTGTCGCGATCCCACGCGAGCAGGATCTTTTCCTGATTGGTGCCGGCGTCGGTCACGATGCGCAGCCCGGCGACGTCCTTCGGTTCGCGGATCGCCCGGATCGCGCTGTCGTTGCGCACGTAGAAGCCGAGCTGATCCTTGCGGTACGTCGAGAAATCGAACTTCTGCTTGCGTTCCTCGGTGACGGTCACGTTCGAGATCACGGCGTCGACCTTGCCCGATTCGAGCGCGAGCGGCCAGTCGGCCCACGCGAGCGCGACGATCTTCAGCCGGCGTCCGAGCGTGTCGGCGACGAGCTGGCCGACGTCCGCATCGAAGCCGACGACCGTGCGCGCGTCCGTCGCATACGTACTGATCGGCGGCAGGCTCGGCGCGATGCCGATCGTCAGCGTGTCGGGTTCGGCGAACCGGAATGACGCGGGCACCGCGCGCTCGACCGCCGGATCGGCGACGCCGCGCGGACGGCCGCGCTGCTCGGGGCTCAGGTCGAACGTGGCGGCCGCGGCGGCGAAGGCCGTCAGGCCCAGGAGCGCGGCAGCGAGGGTGACGATGGCGCGCGAAGCGCGGCGAACGCGGTATGGCATGAAGACGTCCTGTCGTTGTCGTGGAAAGCGGGGAATGCGATGCGCGTCTGGACCGCGCCGACCGTCAGCGCGGCAGGGCCGCTTCGGGCGCGGGCGCCCACAGATCGGCGAGCGTCGAGGTGCGCGACGGATCGACGAGATCCTTGCCGAAGCGCAGATGGAAAAGCACTTCGGGATCGATCGATGCATCGAACAGACGCGCATAACCCGCGCGGTCGTACAGCGCCCACGCTTCGGGCTGACGAAAGCCGGTCGTCAGATACACGCGGCGATAGCCTTGTCGGCGCGCGCGCTGCTCGAGCGCGTCGACGATGCGGCGCGCGAGCCCTTGGCGGCGCAGGTCGGCGCGCGTCCAGATGCGTTTGAGTTCGGCCGTCTGTGCGTCGTAGCGCTTGAATGCGCCGCCGCCGATCGTCTCGCCGTTGCGCAGCAGCAGCACGAACGCGCCTTCGGGCGGCGCGAACAGCTCGGCCGGATAGCGTGCGAGTTCTTCGCGCGCGGACGCGCGGCTGTCGGGTCGGTACGCGTCGTAGCGCGTGGCGTATTCGTCGATCAGCGCGTCGATCAGCGGCTGGGCACGCACGTCGAGCGGGGTCGTGTCGATGATGCGGTCGGTCGTGGCCATGGGCATCGCGAAAGGCGCGCGATGCGGACGCGGCAGGCACGCGGGCCGGCCATTTCGTTCGTTATCGCGACGCGGTTGTCGTGAGGGCGGCAGCCGCTGTGCGCGGTGCGATGCATTGGGCGGGCCGCCGCCGTTTCGGATACGTTAGCGGGGCGGCGCGCGAAGACGAACGAAGCAATTTCGATAAGGATTTCGCGGGAAGCGTCAGAAGGCTTGCAGCGAAAGCGGGGGGATGAGGCGCGAAAGTGCGCGTGCGCGGCGGATCATCGATGCACGCGCGCAGGCCGTTTATGCCGCACGCACTTCGTCGAGCAGATCGGGATGACGGTCGAGAATCTTCAGCAGCTTCACGAGCGCCAGCGGTGGATTGGTCTTGCCGGTCTCGTAGCGGGAAAACGCGTTGACGCCGCCGCCGAAAATCTCGGCCGCCTCGCGCTGATCGAGCTTCAGCTTCTTGCGTACCGTCGCAATGAACTTCGGATCGACGAGTGTCGCGTTCACCTGCCGGTTGAACGCCGACACCGCTTCGCCGAAACGGGTCGCCTCGTCGACGTCGAGCACCGACTCGCCGCACGCGGGGCAAAACTCGCCGGTGATGTGCGGGATCACGGTCGATTCGCCCTTGTAGGTGTACGGGATGTCGCGCGTGTCGCGGACCAGCGTGGCAGCACCGCATGCAGGACATTTCATTTCATCGCTCCTTGAAAGACACGATCAGCACATCGTCGACGACGGTCAGTTTCAGGTACACGTCGCCGCGCATCGTGCAAGGCCGGTAGACGTCCTGCCAGATCGTGTGGTCGGCGTAGGTCGTCATGCTCTTGTGGAATTCGAACGGTGTCAGCGCCCTCACCACGTCGATGGTTTCCGCTTCGGTGAAGCCCATCTGGCGGGCGCCGATGACGGCGCTTGCGGTCAGGCGGACCTTGCCGGCTTCGATCAGCGCCTTGACGCGGCAGCTTGCAGTGCGGCGTTCGCTTTTCCATAGGTATCCATGCGCGAGTGTAACCAAGTAGGTTAATTTGTCAAGTTGGTTAATGGCGCACCCGTGCCGTCCGCCATACAGGGCAGACAGCACGGGAAAAGGAGAGGTCCGGAACCGGCCCTATCGGCCGATGCTCGGCGGGTCGGTGGGTTTCGCGAGCTGAAACAGGCAGTCGCCGCGCTGCACTTGCGCGGGCACGCGCTTGCAGACGACTTCGCCGTCGCCCTTGAACCGATGCAGCACGGGCTCACGCAGCGGCGTATCGGGGAAGTGGACCCAGGCGGCCGGCTGCCCGGCCGTCACGCGGTCGCCAAGTTCGACGAGCGGTTCGTAGAGCCCGCGTTCGTAGGCGTAGACGAAATGCCGGTCGCCGTCGACCCGCAAAAAGCGCGTGACGGTCGGCGGCGCATCGGGCACGAGCTTGCCGTGCAGCAGGCCGATATAGCCGAGATAGTGCAGCAGCCCGTGACGGCCGAGCCGGATCAGCGACGGATCCGCCATGCCGGCGCCGCCGAGTTCGGTGACGATCGAGATTGCGCCTTGCCGGCGCGCGGCCGACGCCGAATGCACGGGGTTCGGCCCATGCAGCAGCGCGTTCGGAAGCCCGAACGCGACGAGCAGCCCGTGGAGCTTCGCGGCCTCGTCCGCGTCGAGCGGATCGATCGCGAGCATGTTGCCGCCGCTATACAGCAGCGAGCTGCCGCCCGAATGCAGGTCGACGAGGTATTGCGCGCGCGACAGCAGCGCGTGCTCGATGTAATGCGCGATCATCTGCGTCGGCGTGCCGGCCGGATCGCCGGGAAAGCTGCGGTTCAGGTTGCCGTTGTCGAGCGGCGACACGCGCAGCCCCGCATCGGCGGCCGGAAAGTTCGCCATCGGCAGCAGGATCAGCTGGCCGCTAATCATGTCGGGCTCGATCTCGCGCATCAGCTGCGACACGATGATCTGCCCTTCATATTCGTCGCCGTGATTGCCGGCCATCACGAGCGCGACAGGGCCGTCGCCGTTGCGGATCGACGCGATCGGAATCGGCAGCCAGCCGTATGCCGAGCGATGCACGGAATGCGGAAGACGCAGATAGCCGGCCTGCTTGCCGGGCGCGTCGAGATCGATTTCGGAGTGGATGGGATTGCGGAACGGGGAGGAGGCGGTCATGGCAACGTCGTGCGATGGACGGGATCTGCCATCTTATCGGGAAACGGCCGCGGCGCGACGCGCGCGAGCCGCGTGTCGCGCGCGCGCGGACTTGCGTGCGCTACCGCCCCGACGTTTCAGCTTCGATACGACCTTCTTCCCACAGCGCCCAGAACCGGCTGCCCGCACGATACGGATTCGCGCGGCCGGCCGCGTAGTCGGCGACGCCTTGCCGATACGCGCCGTACAGCGTCAGCGGCGGATTGTCGACGCAGCAGGCTTCCCGAGCGGGCGTGCGGCGTCCGGACACGAGGCGGCGGATCAGCGATGCGCCGTCGATCACGTCGAGTTCGTCGATCGTTTTGCGGCGGCTCATCACTTCGACGGTATTCATGGCAGCACTCTCCGGCAGTCTGTTTCCCGTGATGAAGCAATAACGGTGCCAGAGATAAAATGCGGCGCACTGCGCCGATCGTGCAGCCTTCTGCACGTAACGTCGCGGCGTATCGCGGGCGATGTTACGGAACACGTCACGTGACATCGGCACGCGCCGCGCACGCGAAAAGCGTTTCGAAACTGAAACAGTCGCGCGCGGAGCGGTCAGTTTGCGGCGGCCGGCGCGACGGGCCGGCTGCCGCTCGAATAGAACCGATAGCGACCCTTGCCGGCAGACTTCGCGTCGTAGAGCGCGCTGTCGGCCTGGCGGATCAGCTCGTCGGGCGTGCCGTGCCCGTCGTCGAGCGCGATGCCGATGCTGATGCCGAAGCGGACCGTCTCGCCGATCGACAGCGTGTACGGCGCCGAGATCTGCGCAATGAGCTGCGTGGCGACGCGCGAGCACGCGTCCATCGTCGTATCGTCGACGGCCACGACGAACTCGTCGCCGCCGATGCGCGCCGCGAGCGTGCCGTCGCGCAAGGTGCGGCCGAGCCGTTCGGCGACCTGCGTGAGCAGCTCGTCGCCGGCCTGATGGCCGAAGCGGTCGTTGATCGCCTTGAAGCCGTCGAGATCGAGATACATCACCGCGACCGCCGTGTCGGGCCGGCGCGGCCGCGACAGCATCCGTTCGAGCTCCGCATGCAGCTCGTGCCGGTTCGGCAGCCCCGTCAGCGCATCGTGCCGCGCGAGGTGGCGGATGTGCTGTTCGGTCAGACGCCGCGCGGTCACGTCCTCGACGATGATCACCGCGTTGCCGTCCGGCACGCGATGGCGCGTCAGTTCGAGCTGCCGGCCGCTCGCGAGCGTGATGTCGAACGGCGCCGCGTCGTGTGCGAGCCAGTCGGCGCAGCGGGCCGCGAGGACGGCCGCGTCCGGCTGCGCAGCGTCGGTGCCGAGCGCGGCGACGACGTCCGGCAGCGGCGTATCGAGCATGATGTCGCGCGGCGAACCGAACAGATGCGCGGTGCGCCGGTTCGCGACGATCACGCGGCTGTCGCCGTCGATCATGCAGAGGCCGTGCGGCATGTAGGTGAGCGCGGCGTCGAAGCGCGCGACGAGCTCCGCATTGCGCTGGCGGGCCGCGATCAGCGCGACGAGCACGCGGTAGTGGCGTTGCACGACGGTGCGCATCGCGGCCAGATAGATCGCGAGCGGCGGCACCAGCAGCCACGCACCCGGCCGCTCGGCGAGCAGCGCGCCGACGCCGATCGGCAGCACGCCGAGCGTGACCTGCGTCATCGCGAGGCGCGGCAGCGCCGAATTGCGCGACGCGATGCCGCCGAACACGCCGCCCGCGATCATCACCGCGAGCGTGCCGAGCTCGACGTCGGCCGCATCGACGCAGCCCATCGCGCCGAGGCCGAGCACGAAGCAGGCGAGCAGCGACACGGGCGCGTAGCGCATCGCCCAGTATTCGGCGCGATCGCGGCCGGCGTTGCGCTCGACCACGTAAGCGCGCGCGATCGCGAGCCGCGCGGCGAGCAGCCCGACGTCGATGACGAGCCAGAGCGCACACCAGAGTTCATGCAGACGAAGCAGCGCAACGGCCGCGACGAAGCCGCTTGCGAGGCCGGACAGCGCCATCGGCCGCACGTCCTCGAACAACGTGACGAGCATCGACGGACGCAGCGCGTCCGTCACGCAGTGGTTGCCGGACGGGGGAGTGGCGAGAACGGAGTGCAGGAGACGTGCCCTGACTGCCATGGTTATCGACCTCGACACGATATCGCGATGGCTGGCGGATCCGTGCACGGGGCTGGGTGCCGGCAAGCCGGGATGCGCACGACATTACCATGAACGCGCGTCGCGCGGCGCACCGGTGCTTGGCCGTTCGAACGGCTGCCGCACGCGAAGAAAAGACGCTTGCGGCGCCGCGCGCGCAGCGGCACGATCGTTGTCCACGGCACGATATGCGACGCATGGCCGGCACGTCCGCACACGCTTGCGATCGATGCCGCGACCGCACGCCGCGCCGCGGCCGAATCTCGTTATAAGAAATTCAATAACTATTGCATGTGAAAAATACTATAGGCGATATCTCGTAAAAAATGCCAGAATGCGCGCCGCTCCGAACGCCGCGACATCCGATCGCCGTACGAGCCGCATCAGGAGGTTCCCCCCAATGAAAAACCACGGCCTGTCACGGCGGGGTTTTCTGAAAGCCAGCGTGCTGGCCGGCGTTGCAGTGTATGTCGCGCCGCTGGGCAGCCGCGCATTCGCGGCGCTCTTCGAAGAAAAACTCCTCACTCCGGTCAAATGGGATAGCGTCACCGGCATCCCCCGATTCCGCATCGACGGCATGGCGAAGGTCACGGGTTCGAAAGTGTTCGCCCGCGACGTGCGTGCCGCCGACATGCCGCACTGGCCGCAGCAGCAGTCGCATGCGCTGATCCTGCGCGTCACGCAGGCGGACCGCATCTACGAAGGATTCGACCTGTCGCTGCTCGGCGACGAACTGAAGCCGGACCGCGTCGTCACCGCCGACGATCTCGCGCGCGACGGCGTCGCATTCCCGGCGTTCTACGGCGAGGACATGCTGCTGCCCGCCGGCAAGACGCCTGCCTATCTCGGCCATGCGGTCGCGATCCTGATCTATCACGACTTCGCGCGCTTCCGCTTCGCGAAGAACGCGCTGAAGTTCCGCGACGACGTGATCCGCTACGGCGCCGTCACGGGGCCGCTCGAGCGCGATCCGTGGGGCACGTTCCGCTACGTGCGCGTGGGCGGCAAGACCGCGTACGACGACGATGTCTATTCGAGCCTGAAGGACGCGCCGATCTTCCCGAGCCAGATGCGCAAGCATCAACCGATCTGGCCCGACGGCAAGGAACACGGCAAGCTCGACGAGCAGGGGATGTTCCATGCCGGGCAGATCGCGGCGGAGCTCGAGCATCCGTCCGCGGACTGGCTCGTGTTCGATCGCGAGTACAGCACGCAGTCGGTCGATACGGCCGCGCTCGAGCCGGACAACACGAACTGCTGGTACGACGCCGCGACGCAGTCGCTGCATCTGGTGGTCGCAAGCCAGTCGCCGCTCGAAGTCGCGGAGAACGCGGCCGCGATGGTCGCGAAATGCCGCTTCCCGGTGAAGAAGCTGTTCGTGCATCCGTGCTACACGGTCGGCTACGGATCGAAGGATCACTGCAACGTGCCGTTCTACGGGCTCGTGTGCGCGCTCTATGCGGACGGCCGTCCGGTGCGTTTCGCGAACGACCGCTACGAGCAGTTCCAGACGTCGCTCAAGCGTCACGCGTTCCGCATGCATTACCGGATCGCGGTCGACCGCAATACCGGCTTGCTGCAGTCGTTCAAGGGCGACTTCGAAGCGAACGGCGGCGGGCGCTCGAACTTCTCGCCTTCGGTCGCGATGGTCGGCGCGACGGCCGCGCAGTCGATCTACTACTTCCCGAAAAGCGATCTCGCGGCGGTCGCGATCGCGTCGCGCGCGATCGACGCCGGGTCCGCGCGCGGCTACGGCACGCTGCAAAGCATGGCCGCGACCGAAATGGCGATCGACGAGATCGCCGCGCAGCTGAACCTCGATCCGATCGATTTCCGTCTGCGCAACGCGCTGCGCTCCGGCATGAAGAACACACAGGGCGCGATTCCGGCCGGCGCGTTGCGCGTCGACGAAGTGCTCGAGCGCGCGAAGCAGCACCCGCTGTGGACGCGGCGCGCGGCGCGCAAGGCCGAATTCGAGGCCGCGAATCCCGGCAAGCGCTACGGCGTCGGCTTCGCCTGCGTGCAGAAGGACTTCGGCACCGGCGCCGAAGCATCGTTCGCGAAGGTCGAGTTCGACGAGAACGGCAAGGTCACGCTGCGTCACACGGCCGCGGAGATCGGCACCGGGATGTCGACGTCGCAGGCGGTCGCGGTCGCGAAATGGCTCGGCCGCCCGGCGACCGACGTGCGCGTCGCCGTGACGGAATGGCCCGATCTGCCGGTCGAGACGAGCGGCGATCCGTACACGATGTCGCAGGCCGACCAGGATCGCCTGAGCGCGAATCCGCGCTGGTCGCCGAGCTATGCATCGCCGTCGAGCGCGACGAACTCGGCGTTCTACTTCACGCACAGCACGCGCGAAGCCGCGCGCGCCGTATTCCGCTACGGCCTGTGGCCGGCCGCGATGTCGATCTGGTCGCGCGGCCTCGGCGGCGGTCAGGCCGCGCCGTACACGGTACGCATCGAAGACGCGCGCTGGGTCGACGGCAAGCTGACCGCCGACGGGCTCGAGCCGCTCAGCTTCGAACAGCTTGCGAAGCAGGCGCATGCGCTCGGCCTGCCGACGGGCGCCGTCGTGCACGTGTTCAACCGCTGGCAATGGACCGACGCCGACTTCGAAATCGGCGGCACGGTCGAGCGTTTGCCGATCGACGGGCTGTCGCTGCGCATCGGTGCGCCGAAGACGGGCGACGAGCACGGCCCGGTACCGGGCACCGCCGTGCCGGCCGGCGCGACCGCGGTGCGCGGCACGCTGCCGCCGACCGCGAACGGCTATCGCGTGCTCGACCGCAAGCGCGTGTTCATTCCGCCGATGAGCCGCAACAACGCGGCCGTCACGTACTACACGGCGGTCGGTACGCTCGTCGAGCTGGCCGTGCACGAAGCGACCGGCAAGGTCGAGTTGCTCACGCATCACTCGATCATGGAATGCGGCAACCAGATTTCGCCGCAGCTCGTATCGGGCCAGTTGCAGGGCGGCCTCGCGATGGGCATCGGCCACGCGCTGCACGAATACCTGCCGCTCTACGAGGACGGCCCCGGCAACGGCACGTGGAACTTCAACCGCTATCAGCTGCCGCGCGCGACCGACGTCGCCGTATGGACGCAGACGGGCGACGTGCTGCCGCCGCTGTCGGAGACCGATCCGCCGAAGGGCGTCGCCGAAGTCGTGATGATTCCCGTCGTCGGCGCGATCGTGAACGGCATCGCACACGCGATCGGCCATCGTTTCACCGATCTGCCGGTGACCCCGCAAAAGATTCAGGAGGTGCTCGCATGACGACCGCCCAAACCGCCGCGTCGGGCGCGAGCGCCGCCGCGGCAGCGACCGGCGCGTCCGCGCCGAACGCGGCTTCGGCCGCACCCGCTGCGGCCGCCGTCGAGCGTCCGCTGGTCCGCTTCCAGCAGAAGCCGCTGTCGGTCAACATCAACGGCAAGGCCGTCGGCCCGATGCAGGTGCCGGAAGGGCTGATGATGATCGAGTTCCTGCACGAGTATGCGGGGCTCACGGGCTCGCGGCTCGGCTGCGGGCAGGGGATCTGCCACGCGTGCGTGGTGATTCTCGACAAGCCGGACGGCACGAGCGAGGAAGTGCGGACCTGCATCACCGGCGCGCATTTCTTCCACGGGCGCGCGATCCGCACGGTCGAAGGCCATGCGAAGCGCAACGAAGCCGGCGAGGTGGTCGAGCTGTCGCCGATCCAGCAGAAGTTCCTCGAGCACTTCAGCTTCCAGTGCGGCTACTGCACGCCCGGTTTCGTGAACGCCGCGACGGTGCTGATCGAGCGGCTGAAGCGCGAGCCGGTCGCGAAGGCCGACGTCGAGCGCACGATCACCGAGGCGCTGAACGCGCATCTGTGCCGCTGCACGGGCTACGTCCGCTACTACGAAGCCGTGAAGGACGTCGTGATGACGACGCCGGGACTCGTGAAGGACGCCGCATGAAACGCACACTCGCTCATCGTATCGCGCGCTTCGCCGGCTTGCCTGCGCTCGCCGCGGCGTGCGCACTGACGCTCGCCGCGTGCGGCGGCGACGCTCCGGCGCCGACGGCCGGCTCCGGCGCACCGGGCGCGGACCAGATCGCGCGCGGCCGCTATCTGGTGAAGGCGGCCGACTGCGCCGCATGTCATACCGCGAAGGACGGCGCGCCGTTCGCGGGTGGCGCGAAGCTCGATTCGCCGTACGGCACGTTCTACGGATCGAACATCACGCCCGACAAGGATCACGGGATCGGCCGCTGGAGCGCGGACGACTTCTATGCGGCGCTGCACGACGGCAAGGCGCCCGGCAAGCGGCTCTATCCGTCGATGCCGTACACGTCGTACCGGCAGCTCACGCGCGCGGACACCGACGCGATGTACGCGTACCTGATGACGATCAGGCCGGTCGCGCAGGCCAACCGTGAGCACGAGCTGAAGTTCCCGTACAACCTGCGGTTCGGGATGGCGTTGTGGGACCTTGCGTTCCTGAAGGACAGCCTGCCGGACGCATCGACGGGCCAGTCCGCCGACTGGCAGCGCGGCCGCTATCTGGCCGGCGCGCTCGGCCACTGCGCGGAGTGCCACACGCCGCGCGCGTTCACGGGCCAGCTCGACGGCGCGAAGCCGTTCGCGGGCGCTGCGCTCGGCCGCGTCGCCGCGCCGGACATCACGCCGGCCGGCCTCGCCGCGCGCGGCTGGACCGGTGCCGACCTGCAGACCTTCTTCGGCGTCGGGATCGCGCCGCAAGGCTCGGCGTTCGGCGAGATGTATCCGGTCGTGCACCTGAGCACGCAATACCTGACGAAGGACGACCTGCGCGCGCTGTCGGTCTATCTGCTCGGCGACACGCCGCCCGCGCCGCAGCCCGTGAAGCCGGTATCGGCCGATGCGGCCCAGCTCGCGGCCGGCCGTTCCGTCTATGTCGCCGTGTGCGCGGGCTGTCACGGGCTGAGCGGCGAGGGCAAGCCGCACGTCGCGGTGCCGATGGCCGGCAACTCGACCGTGCGTCAGCACGATCCGCGCAACCTGCTCGTCGCGGTGCTCGACGGCATCGACGAACAGAAGTTCGCCGGCGTCGAGAACATGCAGGCGATGCCGGGCTTCGCCGGCACGCTCGGCGACGACGAAGTTGCCCAGCTCGCGAACTATCTGCGCGCGACATGGGGCGGCCAGCCGGCCAGCGTCACGCCGGCCGACGTCAAGGCGATGCGCTGAACCGTGCGGCGATGCAGCGTGCGGGCAGGCCGGTTGCCGGCCGCCGCGCGCTGCGCGCCGACATCTCGACGGCGATGCGTCAGTAACCGCCGCCGCCGCCACCCCCACCGCCATTGCCTCCGGAGCCGCCGTAGCGGCTCATGCCGGGCCCCTGCGCGGGGCCGCCGCCCGACGACGTACACCCCGCCGACAGCACGAGCGCGAGCGCCGCGATCAGCGCCGCGGCCAACGTTGCCGATTTCATGTCGATCTCCTTTCGGTGCGCAGTCCGCCGGACGACGCCGGTTCGTGCGAACCGGGCGTCTGCGCGATCACAGAACGACTTGGCGCCGGCCGTTATTCCATTGTTTTTGCATATCGCGCCGCGGCACGCGCACGGCGTCATGCATCGCGCGGTGCGTTCTCGCGACCGTTGCGCAACCTCGCAACGTGGTCGGCGCAGGACGATATCTGCATCGGAAGTCGAGATCGATCTGCCGTTGGCGTAGGCGACGCGTGGCGATTCGGCGTGTGTAGCCGCGTCGCGCGCGACGCGGCGGCTCGGGAGGGCCGCCACGCTGGCGCGAACGCGGCGGCAGACACGGCGCGATCAACGATAGACGAGATCCGCGCGGCGGTTTTGCGCCCACGCGGCTTCGTCGTGACCGAGCGCGACCGGCTTTTCCTTGCCGAGGCTCACGGCCTCGAGCTGCGACGCCGGCACGCCGAGCGTTTCGAGCGCGCTCATCACGGCCTGCGAGCGGCGCTGGCCGAGCGCGAGGTTGTATTCGGACGTGCCGCGCTCGTCGGTGTTGCCCTGGATCAGCACGTGACGCGACGGGTGACTGCGCAGGTAGTTCGCATGGGCCTGCAGCAGCGACTGGTCCTCTGGCTTCACCGTGTAGCTGTCGAAGTCGAAATACACGCTGCGCTTGGCGAGCGGGCTGTTCGGATTGTCCAGATCGTCGGCCGTCACGGTCGTGACGGCCTCGCTCGACGGTGTCGGCGCCATCCCGGTGTTCTCGGGCGTCTTCGCGGCCTGATGACAGCCGCCGAGCAGCGCGAGCGCTGCAATGACCGCAAACCGGTTCGTTTTGCTCATCCTTTTTCTCCTGCGGTTGACTGCGTTGACAGCGGGCACGCGAGACCCGTGCGACATGCTTTCGCAAGCCGGCGGCACGCGCCCTGAAAGACTGTGACGATCGGCGTGCCGGATCGCGAGGCTGCTGCAATCAGATTAGGAAAAATGTCACAGCGTGACCAGTTTCTCCGTCGTTGGGCGCAGGGATGGACGAGAAAGGATGCGCGCGCAGGCATCGTCCGTTGCCGCGCGCGCTCGGGAACGAACGTTGCAGGACGAGGCCCGGTGCGTGCGCGGCGCGGCTCAGAACTTGTGCCGCAGCCCGAGCGCGACGACGACTTGATTGCCGTTCGCCGACGGCGTCAACGTCCAGACGGTTGCGTTGAACGCCGGATTGCCGTTGCCGCCGCTCACGCGCTGATACACGCCTTCGAGATAGACGTCGGTGCGCTTCGAGAACGCGTAATCGGCCTGCGCGACGACCTGATTCCACTTCGGGCGCGTCTGGCCCGCGCGCGTATCGAAGCGGCCCATCGTGTAGGTGTAAGCAGCCGATACGCTGAAGGCAGTGGTCGCGAAGTAGCGCGCATCGACCGAGAAGTTGTCGAACACGAGCGATTCGCCTTTCAGCGGCGCGATGCCGCTGCCTTGCAGCACACCGGTCACGCCGTCGGTGGCCGAGTGCGACCACGCGGCGCCGACCGAGTGCGGGCCGAACGCATAGCGCGCGGCGAGCGCCCAGATCTGCTGGTTGCCGCCCGTGATCGTCGCCGAGCCGTCGACCGTGCTGAGCGCGCCGTCGGGATTCGGCGCATGGCGGTCGCGGCTGATCTTCAGATAGCCGGCGCCGAGTTTCAGCGGGCCGTTCGCGTACGACAGCCCCGCGCTCCACGCGGCATTGTTCGAAAACGCACCGGCCGTATTCGAGAATCCGTACATCGCGCCGAACGTGAGCCCGCGATAGGTCGGGCTCGTGTACTTGACCGCGTGGTTGATCCTCGTGTTGCGATTCGAGTCGTCGTTGTCGTACGGATGGACGGCAAGGTTGCCGCCCCAGCCGGGCCCCGACGCGCCGAGCGGCGTCACGAAGTCGAGAATCAGGTCGTACTGGCGGCCGAACGTCAGCGTGCCGGCCGTGTTCGAGCGCACGCCGATCCATGCCTGCCGGCCGAACAGGTCGACGCCTTTCTGCGACAACGCGCCGGTCGTGCCCGAGAAGCCGTTCTCGAGCGTGAAGACGGCCGAGAGACCTCCGCCGAGATCCTCGCGGCCACGCAGTCCCCAGCGCGCCGCATTCAATGCGCCGCTCGTCATCGCGACGCTGCCGCTGCCGGGCGAGCCCGCGCCATGCGTGCGCTGGTTGTTCGCATAGGTGATCGACGTGTCGATCAGCCCGTACAGCGCGACGCTGCTCTGTGCCTGTGCGGCGGTCGGTGCGATGGCCGCCGTGCAGGCGGCGACGAGCGCGCCGGCGATCCCGTTGGTCCGGCGCGCGCGACGCGTCGATGAGGTCGTGCGGCGACGCGTGCGCGCGCGCGGGGTGGTCTGATTGGAATGCATTGTGTGTTCTTGTCGTTGGCCCGGCGCGAAGCCGGCAGGCGCGTCGGCGGCAGACCGACGGATCGAGCGCGCATTATTGAAGATCGCCCGACGCGCGATTAAGCGGCTGCACAGGAAAGGTCTTCTGCACGATCTCGCACAATCGTGTGCGGCGCGCATGCGTCGCTGGATGCCGTGTGCGACATCCGGCGCAGAAAGGGAAGGGGGCGGAGGGCGTGCGCTGCCCTCAGGTCGATGGCCGGACGCGGCGCGCCGCGCGAACGATCGCGGCCTGCGACGGCGCGCGGATTACGCGGCCGTACCGCGCGCGGCGATTACGCGCGCACGGCGACGCGATAGCGCGTCGTCTGCCGATACGTATCGCCGGGCCGTACGATCGTGGCGTCGGCGAGCTCCGCCATGTTGATCTGATTCGGAAAGCAGCCGGCCTCGACGCACAGTGCCGCATGCCGCACGCAGGTCGTGCCGCCGCTGACGCGCAGGCCGTCGAGATAGTTGCCGGTATAGAGCTGCAGCCCGCATTGATCGGTCGACACGGTCAGCTCGCGGCCGCTTTCCGGATCGTAGATGCTCGCCACCGGCCGCACGCCGTGCAGGTCGTCGCGCAGCACGTAGCAGTGGTCGAAGCCGCGGCCGCGCGCAAGCTGCGCGTGCGGCCAATCGAGGCGCGCACCGAGCGGCGCGCTTTGCCGGAAATCGAACGCGGTGCCCGTCACGTCGGCGCGGCCGGTCGGAATCAGCGCGTCGTCGACTTCGAGAAACGCGTCCGCATCGATCCTCAGCACGTGGCCGCGCACGTCGCTGCCCGCGCGGCCGCTCAGATTGAAGTAGCTGTGGTTCGTCAGGTTCAGCGGCGTCGGTGCGTCGCTCGTGCCCGTGTAGTCGATCGTCAGCGTGCCGTCGTCGTCGAGCGTATAGCGCACTTGTACGCTGACGTTGCCGGGAAACCCCGCATCGCCTTCGGGCGAATCGAGCCGCAGCGTGAGGCCGCCGCGATCGTCGATCACGTCCCAACGTTCGCGATGAAAACCGCTTGCGCCGCCGTGCAGCAGATTGCCGTTCTCGTTGCGATCGAGCGGGTAGTCGATGCCGTCGAGCGTGAAGCGCGCGCCGGCGATCCGGTTCGCCCAGCGGCCGACCGTCGCGCCGAGATACGCGCCGGACGCGAGATAGTCGGCCGGCGTGTCGTGCGCGAGCACGATGTCGGCGAAGCGGCCGGTGCGGTCGGGCGCGAGCCACGACACGACGGTCGCGCCGAGGTCGCTGACGACGACGCGCATCCCGTGCGCATTGCGCAGCGTATAGCGCCGCACCGGATCGCCGCCGGGCAGCGACCCCCACGGCTCGGACGGAATGCGGGCGACGTCGGACGCGGTACGGGAAGAATCGGTATCGAAGGTCATGAGTAGTCGGTCGTCGACGATGAGCGTCAGTGCGCGGACACCGCGCGTTCCTGGTATTCGCGCGGCGTGCAGCCGAGTTCGCGCCGGAACACCGCATACATGTACTGCAGCGACGTGAATCCGCAGCGGATCGCGACTTCGGCGCTCGATGCATTGCGGCTCGCGAGCAGCGCCTGCGCGGCCTCGAGCTTGTGACGCAGGATTTCCTGATGAACGGTGCGCTGCAGTTCGCGCCGGAAGTGTTCTTCGAGCAGCGAGCGCGACACGCCGACATAGTCGGCGACCTGCTCGGTCTTGATGCCCTGGCACGCGTACTGGCGGATGAAGTGCCGCGCGCGCATCACGTGCGGGCTCGCGACCGGCTGATGGCGCGTCGATTCGAGCACGTTGATGCCGACCGGCGGCACGAGGATGCGCTGCCCCGGAAAGCGTGCGCCGCGCAGCATCCGGTGCAGCAGGTGCGCGGCCGTGCGGCCCATCTCCTCGGTGCCCTGGATCACGGACGACAGCGGAATGCGCGTCAGCGTGCGCGTGAGCGGATCGTTGTCGATCCCGATGATCGCGACCTGCTCGGGCACCGCGATGCCGGCGATCAGGCACGCCTGCAGCAGATGCCGCGCACGCGCGTCGGTCACCGCGATCACGCCGACCGGCTTCGGCAGCGCGTTCAGCCAGTCGATCAGCTGCTCGATCGCATGGTTCCAGCCGGACGCCGTCGTCGGCAGCCCGCGGTAGATCGGCGCGTCGAGGCCGTCCGCGCGCGCGAGCCGGTCGAACGCCAGCTCGCGCTGCTGCGCCCAGCGGTTTTCCTGCGCGGCCGGCAGGCTGTACATCGCGAAATGCGGCAGCCCCGCGCCGATCAGATGCGTATAGGCGAGCGACACGAGTTTCGGATTGTCGGTCGCGATGTATGGGACGCCGTCCGGATAGTGGGACGGATCCTCGTAAGACGAGCCCACCGCGACGATCGGCAGCGGCGAGCCGGCCAGCGCGTCGGCGACCGCCGGATCGTCGAAATCCGCGATGATGCCGTCGCCGTCGAAGCGCTCGATGCCGGCGAGCCGGCAGCGGAAGTCGTCTTCGAGGAACAGGTCCCACACGACGCGCGTCGAGTGCAGGTACTGGCCGATCCCGCTGATGATTTCGCGGTCGTAGACCTTGTTGGCGTTGAACAGCAGCGCAATGCGGTGCGGTGTCGGGGCGGAACGGGCGCGGTTCATCTCGGTCTCGGGGCCGGCGCCGCGGGCGCCGTGCCGTTGTCTCCTGGGGCGCGCGTCCGGCGGGCGGCGCGCGACGGTTCGATGTCCGGCGATTGTAGGACGGAATCCGCGTGCCGCGCGCGCGGCTGGCAAGAAACGTTAAGCGTGCTGCGCAATTTCGCAATTGCCGGCCGGCAGGCGCACGGGCACGATCCTGCCAGACCGCAACCCGGCGCCGCGCGTCGACGCGACGCACGCTGCGCTGCAACAAGACACCGGACGGAGACGCCATGTCGTATTTCGAACACATTCCCGCGATTCGCTACGAAGGGCCGCAGTCGGACAACCCGCTGGCCTATCACCACTACGACCGCACGAAGCGCGTGCTTGGCAAGACGCTCGAGGAACATCTGCGGATCGCCGTCTGCTACTGGCACACGTTCGTGTGGCCCGGTCACGACATTTTCGGGCAGGGCGCATTCCGGCGGCCGTGGCAGCAGCCGGGCGACGCGCTCGAGCGCGCGCGGCAGAAGGCCGATGCCGCATTCGAGTTCTTCACGAAGCTCGGCACGCCGTTCTACACGTTCCACGACACCGACGTCGCGCCGGAAGGCGACAGCCTGCGCGAGTACGTCGACAACTTCGCGCGGATGGTCGACTATCTCGGCGAGCGTCAGCAGGCGAGCGGCGTGCGGCTGCTGTGGGGCACCGCGAACCTGTTCTCGCATCCGCGCTTCGCGGCGGGCGCCGCGACCAACCCGAACCCGGACGTCTTCGCATGGGCCGCGACGCAGGTGCGCCATGCGCTCGACGCGACGCACCGGCTCGGCGGCGAGAACTACGTGCTGTGGGGCGGCCGCGAAGGATACGAAACGCTGCTCAATACCGATCTGAAGCGCGAGCGCGAGCAGTTCGCGCGCTTCCTGTCGATGGTCGTCGAGCACAAGCACCGGATCGGCTTTCGCGGCGCGCTGCTGATCGAGCCGAAGCCGCAGGAGCCGACCAAGCATCAATACGACTACGACGTCGCGACCGTGCACGGCTTTCTCACGCAATACGGGCTGCAGGACGAGATCCGCGTGAACATCGAGGCGAACCATGCGACGCTCGCCGGTCATTCGTTCCATCACGAAATCGCGAACGCGTTCGCGCTCGGCGTGTTCGGCAGCGTCGACGCGAACCGCGGCGATCCGCAGAACGGCTGGGACACCGATCAGTTTCCGAACAGCGTCGAGGAGCTCACGCTCGCGTTCTACGAGATCCTGCGTCACGGCGGATTCACGACCGGCGGCATGAACTTCGACGCGAAGGTGCGACGTCAGAGTGTCGATCCGGAAGATTTGTTCTACGGACATGTCGGCGCGATCGACGTGCTCGCGCTCGCCGTCGAACGCGCGGCCGTGCTCGTCGAGAACGACCGGCTCGAAGCGATGCGCCGGCAGCGCTACGCGCAGTGGGACGACGCGTTCGGCCGCAAGATCCTGTCGGGCGGCTATACGCTCGAATCGCTCGCGGCCGACGCGCTCGCGCGCGGCGTGAACCCGCAGCATGCGAGCGGCGCGCAGGAGCGGCTCGAGAACATCGTGAATCAGGCGATTTACGCGCTGCGCTGACGCCATGTACATCGGACTCGATCTCGGCACGTCGGGCGTGAAGGCCGTGCTGCTCGACCGCGACGGCACGGTGCGCGCGAGCGCGACGCGGCCGCTGACGGTGAGCCGGCCGCAGCCGCGCTGGTCGGAGCAGGCGCCGCACGATTGGTGGGACGCTGCGTGCGGTGCGCTCGCGGCGCTCGTCGCCGATGCACGTGCGGCCGGCATCGACGCGCGCGACATCGCCGCGCTCGGGCTCACGGGCCAGATGCACGGCGCGACGCTGCTCGACGCGCGCGGCGACGTGCTGCGTCCCGCGATTCTCTGGAACGACGGCCGCGCGGATGCGGAGTGCGCGGAGCTCGAACGCGCGGCGCCGTCGCTGCGTGCGGTCGCCGGCAACATCGCGATGCCGGGCTTTACCGCGCCGAAGCTGCTGTGGGTGCGCCGCCACGAACCCGACGTGTTCGCGCGGATCGCGCACGTGCTGCTGCCGAAGGACTATCTGCGCTACCGGTTGACCGGCGCGTTCGCGACCGATCCGTCGGATGCGGCCGGCACGCTGTGGCTCGACGTCGCGAAGCGCGCGTACGACGACACGCTGCTCGCGGCCTGCGGACTGTCGCAAGCGCAGATGCCGGCCGTGTTCGAAGGCAACCGGATCACCGGCATGCTGCTGCCCGACGTCGCGCGCACGCTCGGGCTGCGCGAGATTCCGGTTATTGCGGGCGGCGGCGACAACGCGGCCGGCGCGGTCGGCGTCGGCATCGTGCGGCCCGGCGATGCGCTGCTGTCGCTCGGCACGTCGGGCGTCTACTTCGCGGTGTCGGACGGCTTTCGCGCGAATCCGGAATCGGCGGTGCACAGCTTCTGCCATGCGTTGCCCGACACGTGGCACCTGATGTCCGTGATGCTGAACGCGGCCGGCTGCATCGACTTTGCCGCGCAGCTCGCCGGCTACGACGGCGTCGCGGCGCTGCTCGCGGATGCCGAGGCGAACGCGCGCGATGCGCGCCCATGGTTCCTGCCTTACCTGAGCGGCGAGCGCACGCCGCACAACGACGTCAATGCGAAGGGCGTGTTCTACGGGCTGACGGCCGATACGCGGCGCGCCGATCTCGCGAACGCGACGCTCGAAGGCGTCGGCTTCGCGCTGCTCGACGGCATCGACGCGCTGCATGCGGCGGGGCTCGTGCCGGACGGCATCACGGTAATCGGCGGCGGCTCGCGCAGCGCGTACTGGACGCAGATGCTCGCCGATCTGACCGGCCGCGCGCTGACGCTGCGCGCGGGCGGCGACGTCGGCCCGGCGCTCGGTGCCGCGCGGCTTGCGCGGCTCGCGGTCGAACCCGATGTGCCGCTCGACATCGTGTGTCCGCAGCCGCCCGTGCTGGCGGTACGCGAGCCGGACCGCGCGCGCCATGCGTGGTATCGCGACGTGCGGCGGCCGACGTTTCGCGCGTTGTATCGCGCGCTCGAACCCGTATTCGCGGCCGGCGCGTGACGCGCCGCTCGCACCGCCGGAACTCGGGCCGCCGGCGGGGCCGCCGCGCGATGG
>NZ_KV786698.1:0-2786 GCF_001806955.1 Burkholderia sp. HMSC10F09 | reverse complement strand
CCGGCGGCGACGGCGATGGCGCGGGAGACGGCGGCGAACGCAAGCGGCCGGGCCGCAAGCCGCTGATCATCCTCGGCGCGATCGCGTTGCTGCTCGTCGTCGGCGGGCTCGTCTGGTGGTTCGCGACGCGCAATCAGGAGAGCACCGACGATGCGTACACGGACGGCAATGCCATCGCCGTCGCGCCGCACGTGTCGGGCTACGTGACGCGCCTCGCGGTCGACGACAACGTCTACGTGCATCGCGGCGACGTGCTCGTCGAGATCGATCCGCGCGACTACCGCGCACAGGTCGACGCGGCGCGCGCGCAGCTCGGTCTCGCCGAGGCGCAGCTCGACGCGGCCCGCGTGCAGCTCGACATCGCGCGCGTCCAGTATCCGGCGCAGTACCGGCAGGCGCGCGCGCAGATCGAATCGGCGGAAGCCGCGTACCGGCAGGCGCTGGCCGCGCAGGCGCGGCAGCGTGCGGTCGATGTGCGCGCGACCTCGCAGCAGGCGATCGACGCGGCCGACGCGCAGCGCGCGAGCGCCGACGCGAACGTCGCGATGGCGCAGGCGCAGGCGCGCACCGCGAGCCTCGTGCCGCAGCAGATCCGGCAAGCCGGAACGGTCGTCGAGGAGCGCCGTCAGCAGGTCTTGCAGGCGCGCGCGCAGCTCGAGCAGGCGGAGTTGAATCTCGCGTACTGCACGATGCGCGCGCCGTCGGACGGCTGGGTCACGCGCCGCAACGTGCAGCTCGGTTCGTTCCTGCAGCCCGGTACGTCGATCTTCTCGATCGTGACGCCGCGCGTGTGGATCACCGCGAACTTCAAGGAGTCGCAACTGAAGCGGATGCGCGTCGGCGATCGCGTCGACGTGTCGGTCGACGCGTATCCCGATCTCGATCTGCACGGTCACGTCGACAGCATCCAGCTCGGCAGCGGCTCGCGGTTTTCCGCGTTCCCGGCCGAGAACGCGACCGGCAACTTCGTCAAGATCGTCCAGCGTGTGCCGGTGAAGATCGTGCTCGACGATCCGCTGCCGCGCAATCCGCCGCTCGGCCTCGGCCTGTCGGTCGAGCCGACCGTCCATCTGAAATGACCGGCCGCCGCTGCATGCGGCGCGCCGCGCACGGAGCGCAACGATGTCCGACCTTCGACTGCCGTTCATCCGGGCGGCCCTCGGCCGATGAACCGGCCTGCCGATCAGGCGGCGGCGCCCGGCGGCGACTGGCGGCCGGCCGCGAATCCGTGGCTCGTCGCCGTCGTGGTCACGCTCGCCGCCTTCATGGAAGTGCTCGACACGACGATCGTCAACGTCGCGCTGCCGCACATCGCGGGGACGATGTCCGCGAGCTACGACGAGGCCACCTGGACGCTCACGTCGTATCTGGTCGCGAACGGGATCGTGCTGCCGATCTCCGGGTTTCTAGGCCGGCTGCTCGGACGCAAGCGCTACTTCGTGCTCTGCATCGCCGCGTTCACCGCGTGCTCGTTCCTGTGCGGCATCGCGACGAACCTCGGCGAGCTGATCGTGTTCCGCGTGCTGCAGGGCTTGTTCGGCGGCGGGCTGCAGCCGAACCAGCAGTCGATCATCCTCGACACGTTTCCGCCCGAGCAGCGCAACCGCGCGTTCTCGGTGTCGGCGATCGCGATCGTCGTCGCACCGGTGCTCGGGCCCACGCTCGGCGGCTGGATCACCGATCACTTCTCGTGGCGCTGGGTGTTCCTGCTCAACGTGCCGATCGGCGTGCTGACCGTGCTCGCCGTGATGCAGCTCGTCGAGGATCCGCCGTGGCGACGCGGCGCGGTGCGCGGGCTGTCGGTCGACTACGTCGGGATCGGCCTGATCGCGATCGGGCTCGGCTGTCTGCAGGTGATGCTCGATCGCGGCGAGGACGAGGACTGGTTCGGCTCGACGTTCATCCGGACCTTCGCGGTGCTGTCCGCACTCGGGCTCGTCGGCGCGACGCTCTGGCTGCTGCGCACGAGGAAGCCCGTCGTCGATCTGTCGTGCCTGCGCGATCGCAACTTCGCGCTCGGCTGCGTGACGATCGCGACGTTCGCGGCCGTGCTGTACGGCAGCGCGGTGATCGTGCCGCAGCTCGCGCAGCAGCATCTCGGCTACACGGCGACGCTCGCCGGTCTCGTGCTGTCGCCGGGCGCGCTGCTGATCACGCTCGAGATTCCGCTCGTGAGCCGGCTGATGCCGCACGTGCAGACGCGTTATCTCGTCGGCTTCGGCTTCGTGCTGCTCGCCTTCGCGCTGGCCTATTCGCGCATGCTCGTGCCCGACATCGACTATCGCCATCTGGTGATGATTCGCTGCGCGCAGTCGCTCGCGATCGGCTTCATGTTCGTGCCGATCACGACGCTCGCGTATCTGACCGTGCCGCAGCGGCTGAACGACGATGCGTCGGCGCTGTTTACGATGTTCCGCAACGTCGCCGGGTCGATCGGCATCTCGGTGTCGACTGCGCTGATTCGCGAACGCACGCAGGCACGTATGGCGCATCTGTCCGCGCATACGTCGCCGCTGTCGCAGAACTTCCAGGACGCGCTGCATGCGAACGCGCGAGCGATCGCGGAGCTGTCGGGCGGCACACCGGCGGCCGCGCTGCAGACCGCGAACGGCCGCCTCTACGAGACCTTCGTGTCGCAGGCGACGATCCTCGCGTATATCGACGTATTTGCGCTGCTCGCGGTGTTTTGTGCCGCGTGCATTCCGCTGACATTCCTGTTTTCGCCGGTGAAGGCCGCACGCGCCGGAGGAGGGCATTGACATGACGACGTGCGACGCCGCCCGCCG
>NZ_KV786697.1:0-20488 GCF_001806955.1 Burkholderia sp. HMSC10F09 | reverse complement strand
ACGCGTCGTCGCGCGCGGCGGCAGCGGCGGCTGCCTTCGCGCCGGCGACCGGCATCCCGGCGCGCACCTGCAGCAGTTCCGCGCACACGGCGACCGCGATCGAGCCGGGCGCCTTGTCGACGATGCCGGCCACGCCGATCGGACACACCATCTCGACGAGCCTTGCCGGATCGACGCCGCGCGCGGCAAGCCGTCGTTCGAACTTCACGCGCTTCGTGCGCGAGCCGATCATCCCGAAGTACGCGAAATCGCGCCGCCGCATGATCTGCTCGGCGAGCGCGAAATCGAGCGCGTGGTTGTGCGTCATCACGAGGAAGTAGGTGCCGGGCGGCGCGGCATCGACGATCGCCTCCGGCGTGTCGGTCGGCTCGGGCTGCACGTTCGGCGGACACTCGTCGGGGAACAGTTCGTCGCGCGTGTCGACCCACTGCACCGTGCACGGCAACGCGCCGAGCAGCGCGACGAGCGCATGGCCGACGTGCCCCGCGCCGAACAGCACGACGTGCATCGGCGGCGGCGCGCCTGTCGCGCGGTTGCGGGTGCCGGTGCCGCGCGCGAACGCGGCCGCGTCGGGTGCGACCGCGCGTGCAGGCGACTGCGGCGAACGGGCCGGCGCACGCATGTCAGGCTGCCCGCGCCGCGCGCACGGCCTGCACCGCACGCAGGATCGACTCGCCGGTCGCCGGTGCGTCGAGCGGCGGATTCACGCGATAGTCGCCGACCGCCGCGATCGCGTCGCGCACGGCGAAGAACACCGAGAACGGCAGCAGCAGCGGCGGCTCGCCGACGGCCTTCGAGCGGTGAATGCTGTCCTCGACGTTGCGGTTCTTGAACAGCCGCACGTTGAATTCGGGCGGTGTGTCGTTGACGGTCGGAATCTTGTACGTCGAGGGCGCATGCGTCATCAGCTTGCCGCCCGCGTTCCACCACAGCTCCTCGGTCGTCAGCCAGCCCATCCCCTGGATGAACGCGCCTTCGACCTGGCCGATGTCGAGCGCCGGGTTCAGCGATGCGCCGACGTCGTGCAGCGCGTCGACGCGCAGCGTGCGCATCTCGCCCGTCAGCGTGTCGATCACGACTTCCGACACGGCCGCGCCGTACGAGTAGTAGTAGAACGGCCGCCCCTGCAGCTTCGACTGGTCCCAGTGCAGCTTCGGCGTCGCATAAAAGCCGTCGGACCAAAGCTGCACGCGCGCGAGATACGCCTTCGCGATCACGTCGCCGAACGGCACGGCCGTCGTGCCGATCCACACGCAGTCGTTCGCGAATTTCACGTCGGCCGCCTCGACCCGGCCGTCGCCGTACTGCTTCGCCGCGAACACGGCGAGCCGCTCGCGCAGCTGGCGCGCGGCGTCCTGCGCGGCCTTGCCGTTCAGATCCGAACCGGTCGACGCGGCCGTCGCCGACGTGTTCGCGACCTTGCTCGTATCGGTCGCGGTTACGCGGATGCGGCCGAAACGGATCCCGAGCTCGTGCGCGACGCCCTGCGCGACCTTCGTGTTCAGCCCCTGCCCCATCTCCGTGCCGCCGTGGTTCACGAGCACCGAGCCGTCCGTATAGATATGCACGAGCGCGCCGGCCTGGTTGAAGTGCGTGACGTTGAACGCGATCCCGAACTTCACCGGCGTCAGCGCGATGCCCTTCTTCAGCACCGCGTTGCGGGCGTTGAACGCGCGCACGCCGTCGCGCCGCACGCGATAGTCGCTCGTCGCCTCGAGTTCGGCGAGCAGTTCGTGCAGCACGTTGTCCTCGACGGTCTGACCGTACGGCGTGACGTTGCGCTCGGTCTTGCCGTACAGGTTCGCGTAGCGGACGTCGAGCGGATCGCGGCCGAGCGTGCGCGCGATGTCGTCGAGGATGTACTCGATCGCGAACGCGCCCTGCGGGCCGCCGAACCCGCGAAACGCGGGGTTCGACTGCGTGTTGGTCTTGCCGCAGTAGCCGGCGATCGCGACGTCGGACAGCCAGTATGCGTTGTCGAAGTGGCAGACCGCGCGCGTCATCACGGGGCCCGACAAATCGGCCGAGAACCCGCAGCGCGAGGTCATGTCGAGCGACACGCCGTCGATGCGGCCGTCGTCGTCATAGCCGACGTCGAAGCGGTAATGGAAGTCGTGCCGCTTGCCGGTGATCATCATGTCGTCGTCGCGGTCCGGACGCAGCTTCACCGGGCACAGCAGCTTCCAGGCGGCGAGCGCCGCGCAGCAGGCGAACAGCCCCGACTGCGATTCCTTGCCGCCGAACCCGCCGCCCATCCGGCGGCACTCGACGAGCACGTTGTGCGATGCGACGCCAAGCACGTGCGCGACCAGATGCTGCATCTCGCTCGGGTGCTGCGTCGAGCAGTACACGTGCATGCCGTCGTCGTCCTTCGGCACCGCGTACGCGATCTGCCCTTCCAGATAAAACTGCTCCTGGCCGCCGAGCAGCATCTCGCCCGACTCGCGATGCGGCGCGGCGGCGATGCGTGCCGCCGCGTCGCCGCGCGCGAGCTTCAGCGGCGGAATCACGTACGACTCGGCCTTGCGCGCTTCCTGCGCGGTCAGGATCGCCGGCAGCTCCTCGTATTCGACCTGCGCGCGCCGCGCGGCGAGCCGCGCGACATCGTGCGACGTCGCGACGACGATGAACATCGGCTGGCCGACGTACTGCACGACGCCCTGCGCAAGCACGGGATCGTCGTGCACGATCGGGCCGCAGTCGTTGACGCCCGGAATGTCGTCGGCGGTGAACACCGCGACCACGCCCGGCGTCGCGCGCACCGCGTCGAAGTTCATCGACACGATCCGCGCGTGCGGCTTCGCGGACAACCCGAGCGCCGCGTGCAGCGTGCCCGCGACGAGCGGGATGTCGTCGGTGTAGGTCGCGCGCCCGCTCACGTGCAGATGCGCGGACTCGTGCGCACGCGACACGTGCACCTGCGCGGCATCGGCTTGCGGATCGAGGGTGCTGAGGAACGGTTCTGCTTGCTGGTTCATGTTCGGTGTTCTCCGTCGTCAGACACGCGCCGCTTCGGCGGGCACTTCGCGCACGTTCAGGGCTTGCGGCGGCAGCGGATCGTGCGGACGCGTCTCCAGCCAGAATCGGTACATCAGGTTCTTCGCGGTATCGAGCCGGTATGTGCTCGTCGCGCGCATGTCGGTGAGCGGCTGGTAATCGCGTTCGAGCGCCTGCATCGCGGCCTGCGCGGTGGCCTCGTGCCACTGCGCGCCGTCGAGCACCGCTTCGGTGTGCGCCGCACGCTTCGGCGTCGCGGCCATGCCGCCGAACGCGACGCGCGGCTCGCGGATCGTGTCGCCGTCCGCGATGAACGCGAACGCCGCGCAGACGGCCGAAATGTCGGAATCGAACCGCTTCGACAGCTTGTAGGTGCGGAATCGCAGGTTCGCGCGCGCGCCGCTGCGCGTCGGCACCTTCACGCCGACGACGAATTCGTGCGGCGCCATGTCCTTCTGCTGGTAGCCCGTATAGAGCGCTTCGAGCGGCAGCTCCCGCACCGTGTCGCCGCCGCGCAGCACGACGCGCGCGCCCAGTGCGATCAAGCCCGGCATCGAATCGCCGATCGGCGAGCCGTTCGCGACGTTGCCGCCGAGCGTGCCCGCGTTGCGGATCGGCAGCGACGCGAAGCGCTTCCACATCTCGGTCAGTTCGGGATACGTCTCCGCGAGCGCCGCATAGGCGTTCTCGACCGTGACGCCCGCGCCGATCTCGATCCAGTCCTCGCCGTGCACGATGCGCTGCAGTTCGGCGATCTGGCCGACGTAGATCAGGTCGTCGAGCCGGCGCATCTGTTTCGTGACCCACAGCCCGATGTCGGTGCTGCCCGCGAGAATCCGCGCGTCCGGACGCTCGGCCTTGAGCGCGGCGAGCGCGTCGAGCGTGCGCGGGGCAGCGAAGCGCGCGCCGCCGATCGTGTAGTCGAAGGTCGTGTCGCGCCGCAGCGATGCGAGCGTGCGCGCGAGCGCGGCCGGGTCGACCGGCGCGGTGTTCTGTTCGGGGGTGGAGCCTTCGCCGGTTGCGCCTTCGCCCGTCGCACCTGCGCCGGCCGCACCTTCGCCGGCCCCGTCAAACATCCTCACCGCCGCGTCGACGATCGGACGATAGCCGGTGCAGCGGCACAGGTTGCCGGTCAGCGCATCGGCGATCTCGGTGCGCGTCGGCACGTGCTTCGCCTTCTCGCAGGCACCGCCGCAGCGTTCATGGCCGTGCTTCTCGTAGAGCGCCCACATCGACATCACGAAGCCCGGCGTGCAGAAACCGCACTGCGATCCATGACAGTCGACCATCGCCTGCTGAACCGGATGCAGCGAGCCGTCCGGGCGGCGCAGGTCCTCGACGGTCAGCAGCGCCTTGCCGTCGAGCGTCGGCAGGAACTGGATGCACGCGTTGACGGCCTTGAACGCGACCGTGCCCGCGTCGGTCAGCTCGCCGACGACGACCGTGCACGCGCCGCAGTCGCCTTCCGCGCAGCCTTCCTTGGTGCCGGTGCAGTGCGCGTCCTCGCGCAGGTACTGCAGCACGGTGCGGGTGACGTCCGCGCCGCTGACTTCGCGGACGGCGTGACGATGGTAGAAGCGGATCGGCTCACTCATGTCTCTGTCGTTCTTCAAGTGGGGGCAAAGGCGGCCTGCGCAGGGCGCTCGGCCGACGTTTCTCTGACAGTTTGCACGCTATCACCGTCAAATTCCGCAACCCATAGCCCAATACGCATGCGGCCCATATAACTGCGGCGATATGCGCGGCCGCCCGTGCCGGCGGCCCGCCGCGGCCGGTGCATGGCCGCCGCACGGCCAGCCGCGGTGCGCGAAGGCGTCGGTTCGGCGTCGTCCGAAAAAGGGGGCGACGTTAACTAAACGGTACCTGCGTGAAAACCGGTTCCATGGGAAAATCCCGATTCCGTTTTTCGCCACGATCCGTTCCGTTCGCTCATCTGTTCCGACCCCATGTCAACCGATTCTGCCTCCACGCCGCGCAGCGGGCTCGCCGTCACGCTGCAAATCGTGTCCGTCGTCTGCTTCACGTTCATCTGCTACCTGACCATCGGCCTGCCGCTCGCGGTGCTGCCGGGCTTCGTCCACGACGAGCTCGGCTTTTCCGCGATCGTCGCGGGTGCCGCGATCAGCGTCCAGTATTTCGCGACGCTCGCGTCGCGCCCGCTCGCCGGGCGCCTCGCCGATACGCTGGGCCCGAAGCAGACCGTGCTGCGCGGGTTGCTCGGCTGCGGCGCGTCGGGCGTGCTGCTGCTCGTCGCGCTGCTGCTCGCGCGCTGGCCGGCCGCGAGCCTCGTGCTGCTCGTCGCGAGCCGGCTCGTGCTCGGCGTCGGCGAGAGCCTGTGCGGCACGGGTGCGATTCTCTGGGGCATCGGCCGCGTCGGCGTCGCGCACAACGCGAAGGTGATCTCGTGGAACGGCATCGCGACGTACGGCGCGCTCGCGCTCGGCGCGCCGGTCGGCGTCGCGATCGCGCATTCGCTGAACCCGGCGCTGATCGGCGTGCTCGTGATCGCGCTCGCGGCGCTCGGCTATGCGCTGGCGCGGCTGATCGATGCGGTGCCGCTCGTGCACGGCGAACGGATGTCGTATGCGAGCGTGTTCACGCGCGTGCTGCCGCACGGCATCGGCCTCGCGCTCGGCTCGGCCGGCTTCGGCTCGATCGCGACGTTCGTCACGCTCTACTACGCGGCGCGCCACTGGCCGAACGCCGCGCTGTCGCTGACCGTATTCGGCACGCTGTTCATCGGCGCGCGTCTGCTGTTCGCGAACACGATCAAGACGCACGGCGGCTTCCGTGTCGCGATCGTGTCGTTCGCGTTCGAATGCGCGGGCCTCGTGCTGCTGTGGCTCGCGCCGGTGCCGCACGTCGCGCTCGTCGGCGCCGCGCTGACGGGCTTCGGCTTCGCGCTGATCTTCCCGGCGCTCGGCGTCGAGGCGGTCGCGCTGGTGCCGGCCGCCAGCCGCGGCGCGGCGCTGTCCGCGTACTCGGTGTTCCTCGACCTGTCGCTCGGCATCACCGGGCCGCTCGCCGGCTACGTCGCGGGCGCGTTTGGCTATCCGCAGGTGTTCCTGTTCGCGGCGCTCGCCGCGGCGGCAGGCGTCGCGCTATCGGTCGTGCTGTATCAGCGGCAGGCGCGCGTCGCGGGAAGCGGCGCGGCGGCCTAGCCCGCTTGCCGCAAGACGGCAAGCCGAACGCGGATGTCCGCGCGCCGCCGGAAGGAAAATGCCCGCTTCGCGCGGGCATTTTGTTGTCGGTATGCCATAGCGACGGCCGCTTCGGTCACGCTGTCCGCGGCGCCAACCGCCGCACAAGTTCGAACGCAACCAGATTCCCGGCCAGCACGAGCAGCAGCCCGATCACCGCGAGCGGCGACCATCGATACCCTTCGAACACCGTCGACACGGCCAGCGCGACGATCGGAAACAGCACCGTGCAGTACGCGGCGCGCTCCGGCCCGATCCGGCCGACGAGCGTCAGATAAGCGGTAAAGCCGATCACCGAGCCCGGCACGGCCAGATAGAGCAGCGCGCCGAGATAGCGCGGCTCCATTTCGAGCGAAAACGGCAGCCCGGCCGCCACGCTGCCGACGGTCAGAATCGCCGCGCCGATCAGCATCGCCCAGCCGTTGGTCGCGAGCGGATGCAGGCCCATCGACTGCATGCGGCTCGACAGCAGGTTGCCGGCCGAGAAGCACATCGTCCCCGCGAACGCGATCGCGAGCCCGATCCACGTCGCGCGATCGTCGAGATGGCCGGCCATCTGCTGCCAGAACAGGCAGGCGATGCCGGTCAGTCCGAGCAGCGCGCCCGCAATCGCCGACGCGCGCAGCGGCCGCCCCATGAACAGCCGCCCGTTGATCGAATTGAGCAGCGGCGCGGTCGAGAAAATCACCGCGACGAGCCCGCTCGGCACGACGCGCTCCGCGTAGTAGAAGCACAGGAAATTCAGGCAGAACAGCGCGACGCCCTGCGCGGCGAGATAACGCCACGCGGCGCGCGGCGGCCGCGCGGGGCGACGCATCGCGCGCAGCAGCGCGAACATCACGGCGGCCGCGAGCCAGAAGCGCCACGCGATCGACACGGGCGGCGGCACGCTGCCGAGCTGCCATTTGATCGCGATCCAGGTGGTTCCCCAGATCAGCACGGTAACGATATAGAGCGACAGGTTCATGGCGACGGCGGCTTCGAACGAAACGGGAATCCGACTATGCCGTCGCACGACGCGTGCCGATTGTCCGGAATTGCGGTCTTTTTCGCCGGCGCCCGCGCGCCGGCATGCGCGCGCTTATACTCGGACCTCATGAACGCGTCCCTGTCCGCCCCGCCCGTCGATCGCGCCGCCGCCCTGTCCGGCGGCGATCTGCCGTTCGGCCTGCAGTCGGTGTGCCGCACGCTCGCCGACGCGAACGCGACGCTCGAGCGCTTCGCCTGGCTCGGCGACCACCTCGCGATCGCCGAGTGGACGCGGATCACCGACGAGAGCGAGACCGTCTACGCGCAGCCCGGCCATCACACGCTGTCGTGCTACCTCGACGGCGGCTACCGGACCGAGCGCGAACGCGTGCCGCGCTACGGCGCGCCGAGCCTGCTGTGCGCGCTGCCGGGCGACCACGAATCGCGCTGGTGGGTGCGCGGCGAGATGCACTTCGTCCACCTGTACTTCCTGCCCGAGCACTTCACGCAACGCGCGATCCGCGAGCTCGATCGCGAACCGCGCGAACTGAAGCTCGCCGATCGGACCTATTTCGAGGAAGCGCGCGTCGCGTCGCTGCTGCGCTCGGTCGCGCTCGAGCGCTGGGACGATGCGGACGGCCGCCTGCGCGTGAACGAAACGGCGCACGACGTGCTGAGCCTGCTGCTGCGCGAACAGAGCGCGACGCGCACCGACACGCCGTTTCGCGGCGGCCTCGCGCCGGCCGTGCGGCGCCGCGTGCGCGACTACATCGACGCGCATCTGTCGCAGCCGCTGACGCTCGGCGAGCTCGCGGAGGTCGCCGCGCTGTCCGAATACCACTTCTCGCGGATGTTCCGGCTGTCGTTCGGCCGCGCGCCGCATGCGTGGGTCGCCGAGCAGCGGCTCGCCCGCGCGCGCCTGCTGCTGCGCACGACGTCGTTGCCGCTCGCGCAGATCGCGGCCGACTGCGGCTATGCGAACGCCGCGCATTTCAGCCACCGCTTTCGCGACGCGCACGGCGCGGCACCGAACGCGTACCGGCGCGCGATCCAGGGCCGCTGAGCGGCCGCGCCGCGCGCGTTACGCGCCGCGCCGCGACAGTTCCTGCTCGAGCGCCGCCACGCCGGCCGGCAGATCCACGGGCACCTTCAGGTCGACCATCGTGCGGCCGAACGCATGCACGGTGCGGAACAGGTTGTGTTCGCGGCACTGCTCGCCCATCTGGCCGATCCGCACGATCGGCAAGCCGAACGAGCCCGAGATCTCGACCTGATACTGCTTCGAGATATGGCCGCAGATCAGGCCCGGCGTAAGGCCTTCCGGCGTCTCGATCCCGACGACCGAATTGAGCCGGCACGCCTTCGGCGCATACAGCTTCAGTCCCATCGCCTCGACGGCCGCCTGCAGCGCGAGCGAACAGCGCAGATGGCGCGCGAAGCGGCTTTCGAGCGTCTCCGCGCACACGAGCCGCAGCGCCTCGTGCAGCGCGAGCACGCCCGACACGGGCGCGGTGTAGTGATAGCCCGCGTTGTGCCAGAAGTTCTCGGCGAGCGCCATGTCGAGGCACCAGTGCGCGTTCGGCTCCGGGCGATGTTTCATCCGTTCCCAGGCGGCGTCGGAGAACGCGATCAGCGACACGCCGGGAATCGACGACAGCCCCTTCTGACCGCCGGTGATCACCGCGTCGATGCCCCACGCGTCCATCTCGAGCGGCATCGTCGACAGCGTGCAGACCGCGTCGACGACGACCAGCGCGCCGGCCGCCTTCGCGAGCGCCGCGATGTCGCGCAGATCGCGATTCCACACCGTATTCGACGTCTCGCCCTGCACGATCGTGACGATCTCGGGCCGCTCGCGCGCGATGGCCTCCGCGACTTCGTCGAGGCTCGCGACCGCGCGATCGGCGACTTCGAGCGTCGCGACTTCCGCGCCGACGCGCGTGGCCATCTCGGCCATCCGTGCGCTGAAGAAACCGTTGCGGATCGACAGCACGCGCGTGCCGCGCCATGCGAGGTTCGAGATCGCCATCTCCATCGCCGCCGAGCCCGGACCGGCGACGCCGAGCACCCACTTCGTGCGCGTCTGGAACACGTAGCGCGCCATTTCCTTCACCTGCTCGATGATCTTCGCCATCGTCGCGCCGAGGTGGTTGATCACGATCGTGTTCGCCTTCGCGACGGCAGCCGGGATCGGGACCGGGCCGGCCCCCATCATCAGCAGCGGTTCTTCGGGCAGGATCGCGTCGAGCGGCACGACGACGGGACAGGGAATCGGCGAATGGTCGATGGACATGGCTGGAACGAAGTGAAGGAAGAAAACGCACGGAACGCGTGCCGCACGACACGGCAAGCGACCGATCATTCCGCGTTCCGCGGCGTTGCGCAAGAGGCACGCGCGGGCGGACAGCACGAAGGTGGCCCGGCGCGCCGACCGGGCCAGCGCACCGCGCGCGCCGCGCATCGCTTGCGCGCGAATTGCGGGCGCGATTCGCAGCCCGGAGAAAGGAGACGATCGCGCGCGATTTTGCGCGGCCATATCGAGACGCGCTCGATACCGTCGCTTTCGGCGCCGTCTGCCCGTCAAACGGCAAAAAGCACCGCACGCCGCAAAATCGGCATACGCGATTCGGCACGCATATTCGGCACACGCAGAAAAACCTGCGTTATCCCGATCGCTAATGCCATCGCCTGCCGAAATTACCGCCCGCATTCCGGGCTTGCCGCCCAATTCATTGATTTACCAATGAATTAACGCGGCGGCGACGATATCCAGGCGAAAAGACACGCAATCGCGACAAGCGTATGACCGACATCGATCGGTTTTCCGATACGCGCGATTTCGATTTTCCGCAACCCGCCCCTTTTCTCAGGTTGACGGACACGCTTTTCTTATTGAACAATCGTCTGCAGATTCCGAAAACGCTTTAACCGATACGAGCGGGAATCACGCGCCGCGCAATGTTTTTTCCGCGCTGCACGATGAAAAATCACAACCATAATCAGTCAACCGGGCCAAAAATACGCAAGCCATGAACCAGATTCAGACCATGCGTGTCTTCGTCTGCGTCGCCGAGCATCAGAGCTTCCGGCGTGCGGCGCATCATCTCGGCGTGTCCAACGCACTCGTCACGCGCTCGATCGCGATGCTCGAGGGCCATCTCAATACACGGCTGATCCACCGCACCACGCGCAACCTGTCGCTGACGGAAGCCGGCGTGCGCTATCTCGACGGCTGCCGCGCGCTGCTCGAGGAATTCGATCATCTCGAGGCGTCGGTCGCGCAGGCCACGCACGAGCCGGGCGGCACGCTGCGCGTGGTCGCGTCGGGGCTGCTGTCGCCGGGCGCGCTGACGCCGCTGCTCGGCCGGTTCCGGCATCGCTATCCGGAGTTGCGCGTGCAGATGACGATCGCCGAAGCGCCGCTCGACGTGCTCGATGCCGGCTACGACGTCGGCATCGTCACCGGCGACCGCTTCGACGGCAACCCGGCGCTGATCGCGCACGCGCTCGCGCCGAATCCGTTCGTCGCATGCGCATCGCCCGCGTATCTCGAACGGCGCGGCGAGCCGCGCACACCCGACGATCTGCCGCGCCACGACTGGGTCGCGCTCGCGCCGCATCAGCATCCGGGCGCATGGCGGCTGGTCGGCCCCGACGCGCGCGTGCATACGGTCACCGTGCGGCCCGCATGCACGGTCAATCAGCTCGCGCTCGTCCATGCGGCGGCGGTCGCGGGCTCGGGCATCGCGATGCTGCCCGAGCACTGCGTCGCCGACGCCATCGACAGCGGCACGCTCGTGCGGCTGCTGCCCGGCTACCGGATCGACGATCCGCATACGCAGCTCTCGCTCGTCTATCCGAACCGGCAGTTCGTGCCGGCGCGTACGCGCAGCTTCGTCGAACATGCGGTCGAGCACTTCAGCACGCTCGCGCAGCCTGAGCGGGCGGGCTACGGTTTCCTGCGGACGGCGCACGCGTCCGCGCATGCCGACGGCGTGCCGGGGCTGCAGTAAACTGCGGGCGACGACGGTCCCCCGGAGAAACAGCGTGCGCGTGATCCTGTTCAGCAGCCGACAGTACGACGACGATTCGTTCACCGCCGCCAACCGCCGGTTCGGCTACCGGCTGCACTTCCAGCCGTCGCATCTCGATGCGGAAACGGCGATCCTCGCGCACGGCTACGACGTCGTGTGCCCGTTCGTCAACGACACGCTGAATGCGGCGGTGCTCGAACGGCTCGCGGAAGGCGGCACGCGCTTGATCGCGCTGCGCTCGGCGGGTTTCAACCATGTCGACCTCGCGGCGGCCGAGCGGCTCGGCATCACGGTCGTACGCGTGCCGGCCTATTCGCCGCACGCGGTTGCCGAACACGCGGTCGCACTGATTCTCGCGCTGAACCGTCGGCTGCCGCGCGCGGTCGCGCGCACGCGCGAAGGCGACTTCTCGCTGAACGGGCTGCTCGGTTTCGATCTGCACGGCAAGACGGTCGGCGTGATCGGCACGGGGCTCATCGGCAGCGTGTTCGCGAAGATCATGATGGGCTTCGGGATGCATGTGCTCGCGCATTCGATGCCGCCGTACGACGACGAGCTGATCGCGTTCGGCGCGCGCTACGTCGACCTCGACACGCTGCTGCGCGGCGCCGACATCGTCAGCCTGCACTGCCCGCTGCTGCCGTCCACCCATCATCTGATCAATGCGCGCACGCTCGCGCAGATGAAGCCGGGCGCGATGCTGATCAATACGGGCCGCGGCGGGCTCGTCGACACGCAGGCGCTGATCGATGCGCTCAAGAGCGGCCAGCTCGGCCATCTGGGCCTCGACGTCTACGAAGAGGAAAGCGGGCTGTTCTTCGAGGATCATTCCGACCTGCCGCTGCAGGACGACGTGCTCGCGCGGCTGCTGACGTTCCCGAACGTGATCGTCACGTCGCATCAGGCGTTCTTCACGCGCGAAGCGCTGGCGGAAATCGCGCATACGACGCTCGCGAACATCGAAGCGTGGCATGCGGGCACGCCGCAGAACGTCGTGGCGCCGAGCCGCTGACGAGCCGGGCGCGCCTTCCGCCTTCCGCCTTCCGCCTTCCGCACTCCGTCTTCGGCCTCCAGCCACACACCGCACACTACCGCACACCTTTGCCGCGCCGGCGTTTTTTGTCCACGCGCCGCGGCGCGCCCGCACTCTGCTATCGTTCGCCGACCTTCCTCTGCTGCCGCTGCCCGTCATGCGTTTCGACGATTCCGCCCTCGACGCCGTTTACCGCGCCATCTTCGAGCGGCGCGACATGCGCCATTTCACGTCGGCTCCGGTCGATCCGGCCGTGCTCGCACGGCTGCTGCGCGCGGCACACCATGCGCCGAGCGTCGGCTTCATGCAGCCGTGGCGCTTCATCCGCATCACCGATCCGGCACGGCGCGACGCGATCCACGCGCTCGTCGACGCCGAGCGGCGCGCGACCGCCGACGCGCTCGGCGAACGCCACGACGAATTCATGCGACTGAAGGTCGAAGGCGTGCGCGAGTGCGGCGAGCTGCTCGTCGTCGCGCTGACCGACGATCGCGAGCGCCATGTGTTCGGGCGGCGCACGCTGCCGGAGATGGACCTCGCGTCCGCCGCGTGCGCGATCCAGAACATGTGGCTCGCGGCGCGCGCCGAAGGGCTCGGGATGGGCTGGGTCTCGCTGTTCGACGTCGACGCGCTGCGCACGCTGCTCGGCATGCCGGCCGGCGCAAAACCGATCGCCGTGCTGTGCCTCGGCCACGTCGACGCCTTCTACGCGAAGCCGATGCTCGAACAGGAGCGCTGGGCCGCGCGGATGCCGATCGAAGCGTGCCTGTTCGAAAACGGCTGGGGTGAGCCGGCGGGGCACGGGCCGGCGGTTAGCGCGACGGTCGATCCCGATGGCGGATCCGGCGGCACGGCCGCCTCGGCCGTCAGCGACGTGCGGACCGCCGCGCAACCCGACACGTCCGCTCCGGCGCCTGCACCGCACGCCTGCGACCCGGAACCCGCGGTCGCGCTTTCCGCTCGATCGGCCGAACGACCGACCTAGGCGCGCGCCCGTCCCGAGCCGCGCGCGATCGCGGCCCGCATCGCCGTCCCGTCCCACACTGGGGGCGCGGTCCGTCGCACGTCGGCAACATCCGTTCCGGCCCCCAGCATAAGGGTTTTTACTGAAGTAGAATCGCCGCTATCGCCCTGCCGTCCACCCGCTCCGCGCGTCCTGCGCCGCTCCTGGCCGACGGCCCTTCCAGGAATCCCCCGCGATGCCCTTACCTCTGTTCGCCCTCGCCGTTGCCGCGTTTGGAATCGGTACCACCGAATTCGTCATCATGGGACTGCTGCCGAACGTCGCGCGCGACCTCGGCGTGTCGATCCCGGCCGCCGGCATGCTCGTGTCCGGCTACGCGCTCGGTGTGACGATCGGCGCGCCGATCCTCGCCGTCGTCACCGCGAAGATGCCGCGCAAGCGCGCGCTGATGGGGCTCATCGGCCTGTTCATCGCGGGCAACCTGTTCTGCGCGATCGCGCCCGGCTACGCGGTGCTGATGGCGGCGCGCGTCGTGACCGCGTTCTGCCACGGCGCGTTCTTCGGCATCGGTTCGGTGGTCGCGAGCAGCCTCGTCGCGCCGAACCGCCGCGCGCAGGCGATCGCGCTGATGTTTACCGGCCTCACGCTCGCCAACGTGCTCGGCGTGCCGCTCGGCACCGCGCTCGGCCAGGCATACGGCTGGCGCGCGACGTTCTGGGCCGTGACTGGCATCGGCATCGCCGCGGCCGCCGCACTCGCCGTCTGTCTGCCGAAACACCTCGCGATGCCCGAAACCAGCATCACGCGCGAATTCGGCGTGCTCAAGCATCCGCAGGTGCTGATGGTGCTCGGCATCAGCGTGCTCGCGTCCGCGAGCCTGTTCAGCGTGTTCACGTACATCACGCCGATCCTCGAGGACGTGACCGGCTTCTCGCCGCACCAGGTCACCTGGGTGCTGCTGCTGTTCGGGCTCGGGCTGACGGTCGGCGGCACGCTCGGCGGGCGGCTCGCCGACTGGCGCCGGATGCCGTCGCTGATCGCGACGCTCGCCCTGATCGGCGTCGTGCTCGCGCTGTTCGCGGCGACCATGCATTTGCCGTTCGCCGCGCTCGCGACGATCTTCGTGTGGGGCGTGCTCGCGTTCGCGATCGTGCCGCCGCTGCAGATCCTGATCGTCGATCGCGCGAGCGACGCGCCGAACCTCGCGTCGACGCTGAACCAGGGCGCGTTCAACCTCGGCAATGCCACCGGCGCGTGGCTCGGCGGCAGCGCGATCGGCGCCGGCGTGTCGCTCGTGAATCTGCCGTGGGTCGGCGTCGCGATGGCCGTCGCCGCGCTCGCGCTGACGCTGTGGTCCGCATCGCTCGAACGCCGCCCGGCTGCGGTACCGACCGAATACGTCTGACGCGCGCCGCGCGATCGTTGCTCGCGCATCGTAACGCGACGCAGCGCAGCTGCAGCGACACCGTACGCCGGCCGCGTCATGGACCGTTCAAGGGCTGCGGTGTAGCATCTCGGCCGATGAAAGCCATACTCAATCGCGATTTCGTCGCGCTGATCCTGAGCGTCGCCGTCGTCGGTCTCGGCACCGGCGCCACCCTTCCCCTCACCGCGCTCGCCCTGACCGAAGCCGGCCACGGCACGAACGTCGTCGGCATGTTGACCGCCGCGCAGGCCGGCGGCGGCCTCGCGATCGTCCCGTTCGTCACCGCGCTGGCGCGGCGCATCGGTGCGCGCCGCGCGATCGTCGTGTCGGTCGTCGTGCTCGCCGCGGCGACCGCATGGATGCAGTTCACGTCGAATCTCGTCGTCTGGGGCGTGCTGCGCGTGCTGTGCGGCGCCGCGCTGATGCTGCTGTTTACGATCGGCGAGGCATGGGTCAACCAGCTCGCCGACGATGCGACGCGCGGCCGCGTCGTCGCGATCTACGCGACCAATTTCACGCTGTTCCAGATGGCGGGCCCCGTGCTCGTCAGCCAGATCGCGGGCGCGACCGGCATCCGCTTCGCGCTCTGCGGCGCGCTGTTCCTGCTCGCACTGCCGACGCTCGCGACGATCCGCCGCGCACCGCTCGCCGGCGACGACGCACAGCACGCGCAACACGATCGCTGGCTCGCGGTGCTGCCGCGCATGCCGGCGCTGATCATCGGCACGGGTTTCTTCGCGCTGTTCGATACGCTCGCGCTGTCGCTGCTGCCGCTGTACGCGATGGATCACGGCGTCGCCAGCGAAACGGCGGTGCTGCTCGCGTCGATCATGCTGTTCGGCGACACCGCGATGCAGTTCCCGATCGGCTGGCTCGCCGACAAGCTCGGCCGCGAACGCGTGCATTTGGGCGCGGGCGCCATCGTGCTCGCGGGACTGCCGCTGCTGCCGTTCGTCGTCGCGAATCCGCTGCTGTGCTGGCCGCTGCTGTTCGTGCTCGGCGCGGCGGCCGGCAGCATCTATACGTTGTCGCTCGTCGCCTGCGGCGAACGCTTCCGCGGCGCGGCGCTCGTTACCGCGAGCTCGCTCGTCTCCGCATCGTGGAGCGCGGCCAGCTTCGGCGGCCCGCTCGTCGCCGGTGCATTGATGGAGCAGCTGGGCAGCAACGCGCTGGTCGGCGTGCTGGTCGTCTGCGTCGCCGCATTCGTCGCGGCCGCGCTGTGGGAGCGGCGTGCCGCGTTGTCGCGCGCCGTATGAGGCCCGTGCGCCCCGCGCACGCATCGTGACACCGCTGAAACGACGACGGCCCGCGCGAAGCGGGCCGTCCGGGACCAGCGCGTCACGCGCGATGCGTCACGCTTGCAATGCAGGCAGGATCTTGCCGACGCAGGTGCCGAAGCCGACACGATAGCCGTCGCCCTGGCACCAGCCGGCGAGCGTCAGCTCGTCGCCGTCCTCGATGAACGTACGCGTACCGCCGCCGTTCAGTGCAACGGGCTCCTGGCCGTTCCACGTGAGCTCGAGCAGGCTGCCGAACGAATCCTTCGTCGGCCCGCTGATCGTGCCCGAGCCCATCAGGTCGCCGACCCGCGTATTGCAGCCCGACACCGTGTGATGCGCGAGCTGCTGCGCCATCGACCAGTACATGTACTTGAAGTTGGTCCGGCAGATCGTCGTCGCTTCGGCCGCGTCCTGCGCGCGCAGCGTCACTTCGAGCGCGATGTCGAACGCGTGCCGGCCCGCATGCCGCAGATACGCGAGCGGCTGCGGCGACTGCTCGGGCTGCGCGGTGCGGAACGGCTCGAGCGCGTCGAGCGTGACGATCCACGGCGAGATCGTCGTCGCGAAGCCCTTCGAGTTGAACGGGCCGAGCGGCACGTATTCCCATTGCTGGATGTCGCGCGCGCTCCAGTCGTTCAGCAGCACCATGCCGAAGATGTGCGCTTCCGCGTCCTCGCATGCGATCGGCTCGCCGAGCGCATTGCCCTTGCCGACGATGAAGCCCGTCTCGAGCTCGATGTCGAGCTTGCGGCACGCGCCGAACACCGGGCGCTCGAGATCCGGCAGCTTCAGTTGCCCGTTCGGGCGACGCACCGGCGTCCCGCTGACGACCACCGACGACGCGCGGCCGTTGTAGCCGATCGGCATCTCCGACCAGTTCGGCAGCAGCGCATTCTTCGGATCTCGGAACATCGAGCCGACGTTCGTCGCATGCTCCTTCGACGAATAGAAATCGGTGTAGCCGGGAATGTCGACGGGCAGATGCAGCGTCGCATCGCGCTGCGCCACGAGCACCCGCGCGCGCAGCGCCGCATCGTCGCGCAGCCGCGCGTTGTCGCGCGAGAACAGCTCGGACAACTGCACGCGCACGCTGCGCCACGCATCGCGGCCGAGCGCGATGAAGGCGTTCAGCGTCGGCGCGGCGAACACGTCCGCGCCGCCCGGCAGCGTCAGCAGGCCTGCGCGCCCGAGCGCCGCAAGATCGACGATCGCGTCGCCGAGCGCGACGCCCGCGCGACGCGCCGGCTGCTTCGCATCGCTGAAGATCCCGAACGGCAGGTTCTGGATCGGAAAATCGCAGGCGGGATCGTTCGCCGACTCGACCCAGCTCTTGCGGGCCGGGTCGAGCGTCGCGCGCCAGTCTTGGGTATCGCTCATCGTTGCTCCGGATTGAAGTGTTTCCTGATGCCTTGCCAGCATTCGAAGTAGTTGGCCTGCAGCTGCGCGGTGTCGAGCGCGTAGCGCGTCGGCCGGATCAGCGTGCGCGTTTCGAACATGAACGCCATCGTGTTGTCCACCTTGTGCGGCTTCGTCGTATCGCTCGCCGACGCCTTCTCGAACGTGTCCGCATCCGGGCCGTGGCCCGACATGCAGTTGTGCAGGCTCGCGCCGCCCGGCACGAAGCCTTCGGCCTTCGCGTCGTACGCGCCGTGCACGAGCCCCATGAACTCGCTCGCGACGTTGCGGTGGAACCAGGGCGGACGGAACGTATCCTCGGCCGCGAGCCAGCGCGGCGGGAAGATCACGAAGTCGATCGCGTCGACGCCCGGCGTATCGGTCTGCGAATGCAGCACGAGGAAGATCGACGGATCGGGATGATCGAAGCTGATCGAGCCGATCGTGTTGAACAGGCGCAGGTCGTATTTGTATGGCGCATAGTTGCCGTGCCACGCGACGACGTCGAGCGGCGAATGGCCGATGTCCGCGCGCCAGAGCCGGCCGTTCAGCTTCGCGACGAGCTCGAACGCGCCTTCGCGGTCTTCGTATGCGGCCTGCGGCGTCAGGAAGTCGCGCGGATTCGCAAGCCCGTTCGAGCCGATCGGGCCGAGATCGGGCAGCCGCAGCAGCGCGCCGAAGTTCTCGCAGATATAGCCGCGCGCATCGCCGTCCGGCAGCGCGACGGTGAAGCGCACGCCGCGCGGAATCACCGCGATCTCGAACGGCTCGACGTCGAGGCGGCCGAATTCGGTCGCGATGAAGAGCCGCCCTTGCTGCGGGACGATCAGCAGTTCGCCGTCCGCGCTGTAGAAGAAGCGGTCCCGCATCGAACGGTTCGCTGCATAGAGGTGGATCGCGCACCCGCTCATCGCGGCGGCCGAGCCGTTGCCGGCCATCGTCACGAGCCCTTCGACGAAATCGGTCGGCTCGCTCGGCATCGGCACCGGATTCCAGCGCAGCTGGTTCGGCGGCGTCGGCGGCACGTCGGCCGAGTCGGCAAAATCCGACACCAGGCGCTGCGCGCCCGCGAACGGTTCGAACGGCCGGTGCACGGCGGCCGGCCGGATCCGGTACAGCCACGAGCGGCGGTTATGGCCGCGCGGCGCGGTAAACGCGGTGCCCGACAGTTGCTCCGCATAGAGCCCGTACGGTGCGCGCTGCGGCGAATTGCGGCCGTGCGGCAGCGCGCCGGGCAGCGCCTCGGTCGCGAACTCGTTCGCGAAACCGCTCAGGTAGCCGGCGGTCGCCGGTTTCGACAAGTCAAGCGTCATCGTTTCATTTCTCCATCAATTCAGGCGGCATGCGGCGCCTGCGCACCGCTTCGCCGCGTCACGCCGGCCAGCCCGAGCACGAACAGCGCCGAGCACAGCACAGGTACCGCGGCCGCATGAAACAGCGCGCCGTTGGTCCAGTTCAGTGCAATCAGTTGTCCGCCGACGAGCGGCCCGAGCACCGAACCGATCCGACCGATGCCGAGGCTCCAGCCGATGCCGGTCGAACGCAGCGACGTCGGGTAATACTGGCCCGCGAGCGCGTTCACGGCCGGCTGTCCGCCGACCACGCAGAAGCCGCCCGCGAACACGACGATCAGCAGCCACGGCAGCGCATGCGCGACCGAGCCGATCAGTGCGACCGACACCGCCGCACACGCGAAGCACGCGAACAGCACGCGCACGAAACCGTAGCGTTCGATGAACCAGCCGAGCGACAGCGTGCCGATCACGCCGCCCGTCTGCAGCACGGTGCCGACGATCACCGCGGTGCCCGGCGAATAGCCGGCGTCGCGCATCACGGTCGGCAGCCAGTTCGAGAGGAAGTACAGATCGATCAGGTTCATGAAGCTGATCGCCCACAGCAGCAGCGTGACCGGCAGGCGGCCGCCGCGGAACAGTTCGGCGACCGGCGCGCCCGTCGTCGCACGCTCGCGCACGACGAGCCGCGTGCTCGCGTCGATGCCCGCATGCGGCGCGAAGCCGGCGAGCCAGTCGCGCGCCTGCGCGTCGCGCCCTTTCAGCACGAGAAACTGCAGCGATTCGGGCAGCCGCGCGGCCATCGCGATCGCGAGGACGAGCGGCACCGCACCGCCGACGAAAAACACGGCGCGCCAGCCGAGCGCCGGAATCAGCGCCGCGCTGATGAAGCCGCCGATCGCCGCGCCGAGCGTGAAGCCGCACGACACGATCATCATCCGCTTCACGCGATGCGCGCTCGGACTGAACTCGCCGACGAGCGCCATCGCGTTCGGCATGATGCAGCCGAGGCCGAGACCGGTGACGAAGCGCAGCGCCATCAGCACCGGGATCGAACCCGCGAACGGCGTCGCGAGCATCGTCAACGCGAAGAACAGCGTCGCGCCGATCAGCACCGGACGGCGGCCGATCCGGTCGGCCAGCACCGACAGCGCGAGCGCGCCGAGCAGCATCCCGAACAGGCTCGCGCTGAACACCGGCCCAAGCGCCTGCTTCGGCACGTGCCACTCGGCGATCACGCTCGGTGCGACGTAGCCCATCGCCTGCGCGTCAAAGCCGTCGATCACGAGGCACAGCCCGCACAGCGCGAGCAGCATCCAGTGAAAGCCCGGACGATGCGTGTCGTCGATCACGCGCTCGACTTCGAGCGTACGCGCCTCGGCCGCGGCGCTCACGGCGTCACCTCGGCGCCCGGATGCACGGGCGGCGTCACGCCGCGGCGCGCGAGCGCCATCGCTTCGCGCAGCACGTCGAGATCGCCGATGTGGTTCGCGAGCAGCAGGATCAGCTTCGCGTTGACGAGCTGGCTGTCCGCGTCCGACAGGTCGCGATGCATGTCGATCAGCGCTTCGTAAAACGCGTCCGGATCGGCAAGACGCGCGCGGGTATCGAGTGGGGGCATGACGGTGTCTCCGTATCGTTGTCGTATTCAGCCGGCGCAGATCGCGCGGGCCAGCGCCTCGGCGATCGCCTGGCGGTCGAGCGCGCGCATCCGCGCGCACACGTGCTGGTCGGGACGCAGCAGATAGAAGGTGCCCGGCCGCGCGTCGTAGCGCTGGGCGGCGAGCCCGTCGACGTCCTCGACGACGTCGACGCCGGCCACCGGCTGCGCATGGCCGGCCGGCACGACGAGCACCGGCCGCACCGGCAGCGCGAGATCCGCGACCGCCTGCGCGAGC
>NZ_KV786696.1:26163-31343 GCF_001806955.1 Burkholderia sp. HMSC10F09 | reverse complement strand
CACGCCGTCGCCGCCGCCGTCGCGCCCCGGTAACATGCTACGGGGCCAACCGCCGGCCGCCCGATGCCTGTCGGCAAACAGGCGTGTCGGCAAATCGTAAGCAATCCATGTTCATACAACGACTTTCTCATTTCGCCCGCCGGATTGCGCTGATCGCACTGCTGCAGTTCGCAGTCGTCGCGACCGCGTCGGCGTTTCCGGCCGCCGCCTCGGCGCCGAGCGCGAGCGCCGTCGGCGCCGCACCCGTTCCGACGATTTCGCTCGGCGACGCGCTCGGGCAGCTCAAGCAGATGCAGGCCGAACAGGACCGCATCAAGCAGAAGACGTCGACGTCGACCACCAGCAAGGAGCTCGACGCGCTCGAAGACGCGACGCAGCAACTGAGCGCCGCGGTGGAGAAACTGCAAGGCGAGCTCACGCCGCAACGTGTGCAGTTGCAGGCGCAGCTCGACGTGCTCGGGCCGCCGCCCGCGCCGGGCGCTGCGCCGGAAACGCCGGCCGTCGCGCAGCAGCGCGCGACGCTGAATGCGCGCAAGGCGCAGATCGAGGCAGCGCTGAAACAGGCCGCCGATCAGAAGACCAATCTCGCGAACCTGTCCGATCAGTTCGCGAAGCTGCATCGCAGCCTGCTCAGAAACCAGCTCGCGTTCCGTTCGGCCAGCATTTTCAGCGCGCAGTTCTGGCTGCCGCTGTTCCATCTGCCGCCGGACGACGTCCAGCGGCTCGGCGCTTTCCAGCGCGAGCTGCGCGACATGCTCGGCTCGTCCTGGACGCCCGGCCAGCGCGCGACCACCGTGCTGCTGTTGATCGCCGCGCTCGCGGCGTGGCTGGGCGGACGCCGGCTGCTCGAGTACGGGCTCGCGTGGATCTGCCTGAACCGTCTGCCGCCGACGCGGCTGCGCCGCAGCGCGCTCGCGCTGTCGACGGCGGTCGCGACGCTCGTGGCGACCGCGGTCGCCGTGCAGATCCTCTATCTCGCGCTCGCGCGCCACTACACGCCGACACCGGCGATGAGCGATCTGTGGGACCAGTTCGTGAAACTCGCCGCGACCTGCGCGCTGATCGCGGGCCTCGGTCGCGCGCTGCTGTGTACGAAGCATCCGTCGTGGCGGCTGCCCGCGCTTGCCGATCCCGTCGCGCTCGCGATGCGACCGTTCCCCGGCGTGCTGGCCGCGTTGCTGCTGATATCGGGCACGCTCGAGTCGATCGACCGGATCGCGGACACGAGCCTGTCGGTCACGCTGCTCGGCCGCGGCTTCGTGTCGCTGGTCGTCGCGCTGACGGTGGGCGCGTCGCTGCTGCGCGCGAACCGCGTGCGCAGCGCGCTGGCGGCGGCCGGCGAATCGCCCGAGCAGCGCTCGACGCTCGCCGGGCTGATCCACGCGGGCGTGACGCTCGCGATCGTCGTGTCGCTGATCGCGCTGGCAATCGGCTACATCACGGTCGCGCGCTTCATCACGTACGAGCTCGTGTGGTTCGAGATCGTGCTCTGCAGCGTGTACGTGCTCACGCAGCTGACGCGCGACGCGAGCGAGAGCCTGTTCTCGGTGAACCTGTCGACGGGCAAGCAGATCAAGCATCTGTTCGCGCTCGACGACCGGCATCTCGAACAGGCACACACCGTCGTGTCGGGCGTCGGCACGAGCCTGCTGATGCTCGTCGCGGCGATCGCGCTGCTGACGGGCGGCTTCGGCACGACGCCGAGCGATCTGCTCGACAGCGCGATCGCGATGATCGGCGGCCAGCGGCTGCAGAGCCTGAACATCATGCCGGACCGCATCATGAACGCGGTGATCGGGTTCGCGATCGGCTTCTATCTGCTGCGCTCGGTGCGGCGCTGGCTCGACAACGAGTTCCTGCCTGCACTCGGCATGGACAGCGGCATGCGTGCGTCGCTCGTCACGCTGTTCGCGAACGTCGGCTACGTGCTGCTTGTGCTGATGACGCTCGGGCTGCTCGGCGTGAAGTGGAGCAACCTCGCGTGGATCGTCAGTGCGCTGTCGGTCGGTATCGGCTTCGGCCTGCAGGAGATCGTGAAGAACTTCGTGTCGGGGCTGATCCTGCTGACCGAGCGGCCGGTGAAGGTGGGCGACATGGTCAGCATCGCCGGTGTCGAAGGCGACATCCGCCGCATCAACGTGCGCGCGACCGAGATCCAGCTCAGCGACCGCTCGACCGTGATCGTGCCGAATTCGCAGCTGATCTCGCAGAACGTGCGCAACGTGACGATGGGCAACAGCACGCAGGGCGTCGCGACGCTGATGCTGACGTTCCCGCTGAACACCGATCCGGAGCAGGTGCGCGACCTGCTGCTCGAGGCATACCGCGCCCACCCGGCGATTCTCGAGAAGCCGGCGCCGTCGGTCACGTTCAGCCAGCTCGCGCCAGACGGCATTACGCTGAGCGTGACGGGCTACGTGGCGAGCCCGCGCATCGCGGGTTCGACGAAGAGCGATCTGCTGTTCGAGATCCTGAAGCAGCTGCGTGCGGCGAAGATCACGCTGTCGAGCCCGCAGGTGCTGGTGCTGCACAACGAGCCGGCGAGCGACGCATAACGCACGGCGCCGATCGCACCGGACGCCTCACAGACGAAACGGGCCGGCTGCCGCATCGCGGCAACCGGCCCGTCGGTTTTGATGCCGGCGGCGCGAAGCGCGCCGCCCGCGCTTACACGTCGAACTTCACGCCTTGGGCAAGCGGCAGTTCGCGGCTGTAATTGATCGTATTCGTCGCACGACGCATATACGCCTTCCACGCATCCGAACCCGACTCGCGGCCGCCGCCCGTTTCCTTCTCGCCGCCGAACGCGCCGCCGATTTCCGCGCCGCTCGTGCCGATGTTCACGTTGACGATCCCGCAGTCGCTGCCGGCCGCCGACATGAACTGCTCGGCCTCGCGCATGTCGTTCGTGAAGATCGCCGACGACAGGCCTTGCGGCACCGCGTTGTGCACCGCGATCGCATCGTCGAAGTTGTCGTAGACCATCACGTACAGGATCGGCGCGAACGTCTCGCGCTCGACCACCGCCGACTGCTTCGGCATCCGCACGATAGCCGGACGCACGTAGTACGCATCCGCATGACCGACGTCGACACGCTCGCCGCCCTTCACTTCGCCGCCCTGCTCGCGCGCATCGGCAAGCGCCTTCTGCATCGCGTCGAACGAGGCGCGATCGACGAGCGGGCCGACGAGCGTGCCTTCCTCGAGCGGGTTGCCGACCTTCACCGACGCGTAGGCCTTCTCGAGGCGCGGCAGCAGCTGATCGACGATGCTCCGGTGCACGATCAGGCGGCGCAGCGTCGTGCAGCGCTGGCCGGCCGTGCCGACCGCCGCAAACGTGACCGCGCGCACGACGAGATCGAGATCGGCGCTCGGCGCGACGATCATCCCGTTGTTGCCGCCGAGTTCGAGGATGCCGCGCGCGAGACGCTGGCTCAGCACCTTCGCGACCTCGGTGCCCATCCGCACGCTGCCCGTCGCGCTGACGACCGGCACCTTCTTCGACGAGGTCAGCACCTCGCCGACATCGCGCGTGCCGAGCACCAGCTGATGCAGCCCTTCGGGCGCGACGCCCGGATGGGTCTTGTCGAACTCGCGCAGCGCCTTGCCGAGCAGCACGTGGCATGCGATCGCGGTGAGCGGCGTCTTTTCCGACGGCTTCCACACGACCGGATCGCCGCACACGAACGCGAGCGCCGCATTCCATGCCCACACCGCGACCGGGAAGTTGAACGCCGAAATCACGCCGCACACGCCGAGCGGATGCCACGTTTCCATCATGCGGTGGCCCGGGCGCTCCGACGCGATCGTCAGGCCGTAAAGCTGGCGCGACAAACCGACCGCGAAATCGCAGATGTCGATCATTTCCTGCACTTCGCCGAGGCCTTCCGACGCGATCTTGCCGGCTTCGAGCGTGACGAGGCGGCCGAGCGCGGCCTTGTGCTCGCGCAGCACGTTGCCGAACACGCGCACCAGTTCGCCGCGCACCGGCGCGGGCACCGTGCGCCATTTGAGGAATGCGTCGTGCGCGGCGTCGATCTTGCGCTCGGCGTCGGCGGGCGTGTCGACCGCCAGCGTCGCGAGCGTCGCGCCGTCGAGCGGCGAGCGCGCCGTCAGCGCGTTGCCTTTCCACTGGGCGAGATCGATGTCGAGCGCGGCAAGAATGTCGTTGAATTGCATCACTTCCTCTTCAGGGACAGATTGATCGGTGCGGCGGCCAGGCCGCCCGCGTGATTCGATTGGAGCGCGTTCGCGCGCCTTGTGCAAGCGGATGCGCGCACCGCCGCGCCGTTGCGCGATGCCGCGCACGAACTGCGGCATCGCCGCCGCCGAGGCGGCCGGCCGGCACGCCCATGCGCTCGCGGCGCACGATCCATGGACGACATTGTGGGTGGCCACAAGTCGGGCGGCTATTGATATTAACTCACCACTTCATTCGAAAAACGCAAGACCGCGGGCGTATCGGCGACCGTCTCGGGCTCGCCATACGTGCGCCGTGAACGCCGGACGCGGGCTTGCACCACGCGCCGCGACGTCGCGCGCCTGCCTGGTGAGTTGATGACGAACCTGCATCACCCTGTGCGGAAATATCGTTTGCCGCACGGCGACCGGCCGCCCACAATCGGGGCCACGTCGAGGTGCGATCTGCACCCGGCGCGCTGACGGCCGCCGACGCGCGGCCGAACGGCGAACGAAGGCGATGCGCGCCGCCCGCGCGATCCGCGCGGACGCACCGCCGCGTCGCATCGACAACAAAATTCCGGAGACAGCGCCCAGCGCCCGCCATGCATTCAGATGCCCGCCCCGATTCGTCCCGTCCGCCCGGTTCGCGCGCCGCGAAGCCGGCCCTCCACCGCCGCCTGCAGGCGCGCCATCTGCGGATGATCGCGATCGGCGGCTCGATCGGCACGGGCCTGTTCGTCGCGTCCGGCGCGTCGATCTCGCAGGCCGGCCCCGGCGGCGCGATGTTCGCCTACATGGTGATCGGGCTGATGGTGTATTTCCTGATGACGAGCCTCGGCGAAATGGCCGCATTCATGCCGGTGTCGGGCTCGTTCGCGACCTACGGCGCGAAGTTCGTCGACGAAGGCTTCGGCTTCGCGCTCGGCTGGAACTACTGGTACAGCTGGGCCGTCACGCTCGCCGTCGAACTGGTCGCCGCGCAGCTCGTGATGCACTAC
>NZ_KV786696.1:0-26143 GCF_001806955.1 Burkholderia sp. HMSC10F09 | reverse complement strand
GCGCAGCTCGTGATGCACTACTGGTTCCCGCACGTACCGGGTGTCTGGTGGAGCGCGCTCTTTCTGACGCTGATCTTCGCGCTCAACGCACTGTCGGTGCGCGGCTTCGGCGAGGCCGAATACTGGTTCGCGCTGATCAAGGTGCTGACCGTGATCGCGTTTCTCGGGGTCGGTCTGCTGATGATCTTCGGGATCATGAAGGGCGGCCCGAGCGCGGGCCTCGCGAACTTCACGATCGGCGACGCGCCGTTCGTCGGCGGCCTGCCGGCGATGATGGGCGTCGCGATGATCGCCGGCTTTTCGTTTCAGGGCACCGAAATGATCGGCGTCGCAGCCGGCGAATCGGAAAACCCGCGCACGACGATCCCGCGTGCGGTCAGCCAGATCTTCTGGCGCATCCTGCTGTTCTACGTGCTCGCGATCTTCGTGATCGGCGTGCTGATTCCGTACACCGACCCGAGCCTGCTGAAGACCGACGTGACCGACATCGGCGTGAGCCCGTTCACGCTCGTGTTCCGTCACGCGGGCCTCGCATTCGCGGCCGGCGTGATGAACGCGGTGATTCTGACGGCAGTGCTGTCGGCCGGCAACTCGGGCATGTACGCGTCGACGCGCATGCTGTACAACCTCGCGACCGAAGGCCGCGCACCGAAGCTGTTCGCGAAGCTGTCGGCAGGCGGCGTGCCGCGCAATGCGCTGTACGCGACGACGGCGGTCGGCGCGCTGTGTTTTCTCACCTCGCTGTATGGCGACAAGACCGTGTACATGTGGCTGCTCAACACGTCCGGGATGGCGGGCTTCATCACATGGCTCGGGATTGCGGTCAGCCACTACCGTTTCCGCAAGGGACTGCTCAAACAGGGTTACCGTCTCGATCAGCTGCCGTACCGGTCGAAGTGGTTCCCGTTCGGCCCGATCTTCGCGTTCGCGCTGTGCGCGATCGTCGCGCTGGGGCAGGACTACCAGGCGTTCTTCGCGGCGCGGATCGACTGGGTCGCCGTCGCCGCTACCTATATCGGGCTGCCGTTCTTCTTCGCGATCTGGATCGGCTACGCGCTGGTGCGCAAATGCCGGCTGGTCCGCTACGAGGACATGGACATCGCCCCGTGGATCGAGCGCACCGCGCCACCCGAGCCGGCCGCCGACACCTCGGCCGGCTACGCCGCCTACGTCGCGCGGCCCGCGAACCCGACGTCCGGCGCATAAGTGCGCCGCCGCGCCACGCGCCGACGCTGCGCGCGGCCGGCGCCACCCCAACACCATTCGACGCGGCGCGCGCGTTCAGGCAAGATCGACGCGCGCCGCCCGTTTTTTCGTCGTCACGACTTGCCGAATCGCATGCAGAACTTCTACGAAGCCACCGTTACCCGCCCGCCCTATCCGCAACTGAGCGGCACGCTCGACACGCAGGTCTGCATCGTCGGCGGCGGCCTTGCCGGCCTGTGCACGGCGCTCGGCCTCGTCGAGCGCGGTGTGCGCGATGTGATCGTGCTCGACGGCGAGCGCGTCGGCTTCGGCGCGTCGGGCCGCAACGGCGGCTTCGTGTTCGGCGGCTACAGCCTCGACAACGCGGACCTGCTGCGCACGCTCGGCCGCGACGAAGCGCGCCGCCTGTACCGGCTGACGGTCGACGCGGTCGACCTGATCCGCGCGCGGATCGCGCGCTACGGGATCGACTGCGACATCGTCGATCGCGGCGTGATGCTCGCGAACTGGTTCGACGATCCGTCGCGGCTCGACGGCGTGCGCACGCTGATGAAGCGCGAATTCGACGTCGACTGGGAACCGGTGACGGCCGACGCGTTGCGCGCGCAACTGCATACCGCGCGCTACCACGGCGGCCTGTTCGAGCCGAACGCCTTCCACTTCCATCCGCTGAAGTACGTACTCGGCGTCGCGGCGGCCGCCGCACGCGGCGGCGCGCGCATCTACGAACGCTCGGCCGCGCTCGGCATCGCGCGCGAAGGCGCGGGCTACGTCGTGCGCACGGCGCACGGCAGCGTGCGCGCGAAGGACGTCGTGTTCGCGGGCGGCGGCTACGCGCGCGGCGTGTCGCCGCGCATCGAGCGCGCGGTGCTGCCGATCGCGACCTACGTGATCGCAACCGAGCCGCTCGGCGATCGGCTGAAGGACGCGATCGACGCGCCGTATGCGATCTACGATACGCGCTTCGCATTCGACTACTACCGGCCGCTGAAAGACACGCGGATCCTGTGGGGCGGTCGCATCTCGGTGCTCGACCGCGGCCCCGACGCGATCGCGCGGCTGCTGCGCCGCGACCTGCTGCGCGTGTATCCGCAGCTCGCGGACGTGAAGGTCGACTACGCCTGGGGCGGACTGATGAGCTATGCGCGGCACAAGATGCCGCAGATCGGCCGCGACGCCGACGGCGTCTGGCATGCGATCGCGTTCGGCGGCCACGGGATGGCGCCGACCACGGTGGCCGGCGAAACGCTCGCCGCTGCGCTGGCCGAAGACCGGCCGGTGCCCGACGGCTTTCGCGCCTTCGGCCTCACGCGCACGTTCGGGCTCGCAGGGCTCGCGGCCGCGCAGCTCACCTACGCCGCGTACCAGGCGCGCGACGCGCTCGCCGCCTACCGCCGATGAGCGTCGCGGGCCGCGCCGGCGCGTCCGGAACGGCGCCGGAAAGCGAGCCGGCGCTCGACGAATCGTCGATTTTCCGCATGCTAGAATGCCCGTTCCACGCCGCCGCGAAGCCAGAACAACCGCACATGAAAGCAGGAAGCAAGGCCGCCACGTCCGACAACCGCGCGCTTCCGTCCGATGCACGGCGCAAATACGATCCCGAGCAAACCAAGCGCAACATCCTCGACGTCGCCACGCAGGAATTCTCCGCGATGGGGCTCGCCGGTGCGCGTGTCGACGCGATCGCCGAGCGCACGAACACGACGAAGCGGATGCTGTACTACTACTTCGACAGCAAGGAAGGCCTGTACGAGGCCGTGCTCGAAAAGGTGTACGGCGACATCCGCGCGCTCGAGCAGGAGCTGCACGTCGGCGACATGGAGCCGCGCGAAGGGATGCGCCGCCTCGTCGAATTCACGTTCGACTATCACGACAAGCATCGCGACTTCGTTCGCCTCGTATCGATCGAAAACATCCACGGCGCGAAGTATCTCGAACAGCTGAAGTCGTTCAAGAACCGCAACGTCAGCATCATCAAGACGCTCGAGGAACTGCTCGAGCGCGGCGCGGCGAGCGGCGCGTTTCGCAAGGACATCGACGCGTTCGACCTGCATCTGCTGATCAGCTCGTTCTGCTTCCATCGCGTCTCGAACCGCTACACGTTCGGCGCCGCGTTCGGTCGCGATCCGTCGGCGCCGCGGCTGCGCACGCGCCATCGCGACACGATCGCCGAAGCCGTGCTGCGCTACATCGCCGCGTAACGCAGGCGTTCGCGGTCGGCCGTTTCCGTTTCCACACTCGCGTCGGCCGGCGCGGGCGACGCCAGTGCGCGCCGCGCCTTCTCCTCCGAACTCCCCGCCACGAAATACTTGCGCGCCCACCGCGCATCGGGCGCGAGCGCGAGCCGCGCATGCGCGCCCGTGCTGCCGTGCTTCGCCTCGATCGCGAGCGCCCGCGCCCGGTAGTGTTCGTAGAGCCGCAGGAATTCCGCGAGATAGGTGCCCGCGATCCGCGCGTCGCGAATCTCGAGCAGGTTCTCGTCGTTGTACTGCTCGGAGTTCCGGCTCATGTTCGCGGAGCCCGTATAGACGATCGGATTCGCGCCTTCCGCATCGATCACGATGAATTTGTGGTGGATCACGACGGGCGGATAGGCCGGTGCCGGTTCGCCCGGAAATAGCCGCAGTTCCGGCTCGAAACCCTGCGGCACCGTCGCGGGCGAGAAATACGCGGCGTCGATCACGTCGCGATGGTCGCGCCGGCGATGGTACAGCTCGAGGTTGGCGAGCGTCGCGGCGTCGAGCGACTGCCCCGCCTGCTGCGCCGCGTCGGCCCTCGTCGCGCTGCCCGCGCTGATCCGGTTCACGAGTCCGAACATCATCAGCCCGCGATCGCCGGCTGCGAAGCACGCGTCGCGCAGCGCCGCGTCGGTCGGCATGAACAGGCAGAACGACACCGAATGCTTCGCGGCCGCGATCGCGGCGACGATCGTGTCGATCTCGGTGCGCCGGCCCGCCGGCTCCGGCGAAAACGCGACGCGCACCTGCGCGCCTCCAATCGTCACCGGCGCCGACCAGCCCGACGACAGGCGCGCCGTCTCCGCAATCGACGGATTCGCGGCCAGCGCCCGCGCACGCTCTTCGTACAGCGCGGCCAGCTCCGGGGAGTCGAACGCGTGCAGCACGTTCGCCTGCTCGGTGAGCCCTTCCGTCGTGAAGTTCGCGGAGCCCGTCAGTACGCGCGCCGGCGCGACGCCCGCGCCGGTGTTCGTCACGATGAACTTGTCGTGCATGATGTGCGTCCTGTCGCGCGGCGCGAGCGTCGCGAGGCCCTGCAGCGCGTCGACGGCCGGCTGGTTCGGCGACGGTAGCGGCCGCTTGCCCTTGCGGCTCGTCACGTGCGCGTCGTAGACGATCGCGAGCGACGCCTCGCCGTGCGCCCGCCCGAACGCTTCGAAGGCAGGCAGCGCCCACAGCGTGTCCGTCAGGTGATAGACGGCCGACACCGCGCGCGAGGCCGGATCGAGCATCTCGGCGAACACCTGCTCCATGTCGTTCGCGAGCCAGGTGCGCAGCTTCAGCGCCTGCGCCTCGCTCGGCGCTTCGTCCGGCGCGAGGCCGAGCGCCGCAACCTGCCTGGCGAACGCCTGCGAACTGACCACCGCGCGGTTGAACCAGGTGCCGATCCCGTCCTCGATGTGTGCGGGCAGCACGATGCGGCACACGCCGGCCTGCGCGTCGAGCAGCTGCAAACGCTCGGGCGTGCCGACGACCGGATACACGTCATAGCGAAACGCCGCCCCGCGATCCTGCGGATCGATGCGCGCGTCCCACCACATGAATTTCTGGATCGGCGCCTGGTCGGTCGGCGCGTCGCCCTGCGTATCGGCGGCCGGGCCGTCGAACGTCAGCCGGTTCGGCAGCCAGCTGGCCGACGCACGCCTGCCGCCGTCCGGGGACCGGAAGCCCGGCGTGCGCCGGATCGCGAAGCCGAGGAAGTCGGCACGCGACTGCGCGTCGGGCCAGTCGAAGGCCAGCAGGACGAGAGTGGGCGACAGATAGCTGCGTACGCGCACGGACATTCGTTGCTCCCTGGCCCGTGGCCGGGCCGGTTCAATGGAGAAATCGCGACTGTTCCCGTCTTCGCCGGTGCGGGCGGCGCGTCAGTGCGCACTCGGGCCAATGCGGGCGCAGCGAGCCGCGGCCGCGCAAGTGCCGCACGCAATCGGCGAGAACCGGTGTCGAGTGTCCGTATCGATGTTTCCGTCGGAATGACGGTTCGATGAAGCTTCTGTGTCGTGCGCGCGTCAGCCGCAGAGCACGAGTTCGATGCCGCGCGCGGTCAGCGCGCGACGTACGGCGCGGTCGGGCGCGCGCTCGGTCACCAGATAGCGCGCGGCCGACGTGCCGTTGATGCGCACCGGCGTCACGCGGCCGAACTTCGAATGATCGGCGACGATGATCGCGGTGCCGGCGGCCGCGATCATCCGGCTGCGCACCTCCGCCGCGAGCCGCGAGTAGTCGGTGCAGTCGCCGTCGGCCGTGATGCCGCCCGCACCGACGAACGCGAAATCGACGTGGTATTGCGCAAGCTGCTGGATCGTGTCGAGGCCGAACGTCGCGTCCTCGTCGTCGGACAGCTCGCCGCCGAGCAGCGTCACGCGATTGCCGTTGCGCCGCGCGAGCACGAGCGCGGTGCGCCAGTCGTTCGTGTAGACCGACAGCCGATGCCGGTCGGCGAGCGCGAGCGCGACCGCGTGCGGCGTACTGCCGGAGTCGATCAGCACCGATGCGCCGTCCGGCACGAATTCGGCCGCGCGCCGGCCGATCGTGCGCTTCGCGTCGGCGTTCGCCGCCTCGCGCTCGGACAGTCTCGGCTCGCGCCGGTCGGCCGCCAGCGCGCCGCCGTGCGTCATCACGAGCAAGCCGCGCGCGGCGAGCGCGTTCAGATCGCGCCGCACGGTCTCGCGCGACACGTCGAGCGAGCGCACGAGTTCCGCGACCGACAGCGCGCCCGATCGACCGAGTTCCGACAGGATGTACTGATGACGTTGTTCCGCGAGCATCGCGCGTTGCGCCCGAGGCGACAGGTAATGGGATGGCCGGCCATTGTATTACGGCCGTTTGACTGCGATTTGACGGCAGCACGCCGGCCGCGACGGGCATCGGCGAAATGCGAAATGGTGTATTGCCTGCCGCGCGCGAATCGGCGCGGCGCGCGTTGCTACACTCTGCGCTTCGCCAAATTACCGACCAGCCAAGGGGCTCGCGCAATGTATCGCAAAGGCAGTGTGCTCGAAATCCAGTTTTCGCCCGAACGTCTGAACGACGGCGCCGGCGATCCGTACTGGATCGATCTGACGCTCGACGAAGCGCGCCGCTTGTACGAGCAGCTCGCCGCACGTTTCGCATCCGACGCGCGCGCGAACCAGCCGCTCGACACGTTCTCGCTCGACTGATCGCGGCGCCGTCCGGCCGCCGGCCTGCAGGCCGCGGCCGCGCGCGAGTGCAGGATTCGACAAGACACACGCGCCGCGTCGACCGATACTGGCCGACTTCCCGATTTCGTCCGGCCGCGCGTCCGCGGCCCGTCACGCATGCTCACGTCGCTCGTCGCCGCGTTGTTCGTCGCGCTCTGGTCCACCGGCTTCATCGTCGCCCGCGCGATCAAGCCGTATGCCGATCCCAACCTGTTCCTGCTCGCGCGCTTCGCCGGCACCGCCGCGCTGTTCGCGGTCGTCGCGCTCGCGGCCCGCGCGCCGTGGCCCGTACGCCGCGAATGGCCGCGTCATCTGATCGCGGGCGCGCTCCTGCAAGGCGTTTATCTCGGCGCAAGCTACTGGGCCGTCGCGCAGGGGCTCAACGCCGGCGTGATGGCGCTGCTCGGCGCGTTGCAGCCGCTCGCGACCGCCGTGCTCGCGGTGCCGCTCTTCAACGAGCGGTTGCCGGCGCGCGGCTGGCTCGGGATGGCGCTCGGGCTCGTCGGCGTCGCGCTCGTGCTCGCGCCGAAGGTGTCGGGCGGCGTCGCCGCCGCGTCGCCGGGCGCGGCGCCGGCGTGGCTCGTCGTCGGCGTGTCGGTGCTATCGGTCGGCGCGATCACGGCCGGATCGCTTTACCAGAAGGGCAAGCTCGCGCAAAGCGATCTGCGCACGGCGGTCGCCGTGCAGAATCTCGGCGCGGCGCTCGTCGCGGCCGTGTTCGTCGTGCTGCTGCACGAATCGCGATGGATCGGCGCGCCGGCGCTGTGGGTGTCGCTCGTCTGGGGCGTCGTCTTTCTGTCGGGTGGCGCAGTCACGATGCTGATGTGGATGCTGCGGCGCGGCAACGCGGCGCGCGCGACGTCGCTCCTGTTCCTCGCGCCGCCGCTCGCCGCGCTGCAGGGGTATCTGCTGTTCGACGAGACGCTCGCGGCGATTCAGCTCGCCGGTTTCGTGCTTGCGCTGGCGGGTGTCGTGCTCGCGCGCCAGCGTTGAGGCGGGCGCGTATTGGGCTCGCGGCTTGTGGTTCGCGTCTCGCATCCCACCCCGCGAACGTCACGTATCGCACGCGCAACGCCCATCCGCACGATCGCACCCGGCGCGCGGCAGCGCACGGCGATTGCGCTTATGATGAGCGCCTTGCATTTCGTTCCGGAACTTTCCCCATGACAGCCGCCGATTACGCCAGCCGCCAACGCGCGATCATCGCCGAACTGAACGTTGCCCCGCATTTCGATGCCGACGCCGAAATCGCACGCCGCGTCGATTTCCTCGCGCAATATCTGCGCTCGACCGGCCTGCGGACCTATGTGCTCGGCATCAGCGGCGGCGTCGATTCGTCGACGGCCGGCCGCCTCGCGCAACTCGCGGTCGAACGCCTGCGCGGCGAAGGCTACGACGCGCGCTTCATCGCGATGCGTCTGCCGAACGGCGTGCAGAACGACGAGGCCGACGCACAGCGCGCGCTCGCGTTCGTGCGCGCCGACGAAGTGCTGACGGTCGACGTGAAGCCCGCCGCCGACGCGATGCTGAAGTCGCTGATCGCCTCCGGCCACGCGTTCGACACGCCGGCGCAGCAGGACTTCGTGCATGGCAACATCAAGGCGCGCGAGCGGATGATCGCGCAATACGCGGTGGCCGGCGCGCGCCGCGGCATCGTGATCGGCACCGATCACGCGGCCGAATCGCTGATGGGCTTCTTCACGAAGTTCGGCGACGGCGGCGCGGACATCCTGCCGCTCGCCGGCCTGAACAAGCGTCGCGTGCGCGCGGTCGCGCGTGCGCTCGGCGCCGAAGAGGCGGTCGTGATGAAGGTGCCGACCGCCGATCTGGAAGAGCTCCGTCCGCTGCGCCCGGACGAGCATGCGTACGGCGTCACGTACGACGAGATCGACGATTTCCTCGAAGGCAAGCCGGTCGGCGACCGCGTGTATGAAACCGTCCTGCGCTTCTACGACGGCTCGCGCCACAAGCGCGCGCTGCCGTACACGCCGTTCGACTGGCCGGGCCTCGGCATCGCCTCGAACGCCGGCCACGGCGGCTGACGCGGCCGGTCCGGCCGATACCGGCAACCGGCCGCGCGCGACACCGTTGCGCACGCGGCCGGGCAAGCGGGCGCGACGCTACGCGTGCCCGCCCGTCTTCTTCGCCTGCAGCGCGCGGATCCGCATCCGTGCGCCCGTATCGGCGACCGTCGCGTCGTACATCGTCGCAAGATCGCGCTTCAGCGCGGTGCGCGAACCGGCGTCGAGATACACCATGTGCCCCGACGGATAGAAGCGCGCGGACAGGTTCTGCCGCACCTTCTGATCCTCGAGCGGCATTTGCTGCAGGTCGATCACGGTCTGATAGAACGGCGTGACGAAGTCGTACAAGCCGTTCGCGGACAGCACCTTGAGGTCGACGTTCAGCGCCATCACCGCCGCGAGATCGCCGGCCGTGTAGAGAATCAGATTGCCCTTCGCATCGATGCCCTGCTGCTCGCCGGTCGGATCGATGTGGCTGAAATCCCAGTTGCGGAACGCCTGGTCGTTCAGGTCCGTGAACGCCGAATTCGACGTGAACTTCAGCTGCTCGTTCAGGTAGCTGTTCCACATCGCCGTGTAGACGCCCGTCACGGCCGTCATGGTCGGATCGTTGCCGCCCGAGTTCGGATCGATCTTGCCCGCGATGCCGGTCGAGATCGCGGTCACGCGGCCGTCGTATGCGCCGAGCGCGAGCCCGCGCGCGTGCAGCAGCGTCGTCAGAAATAGCGAATTGCCGCGCGCATCGTAGCCGGCGATGTCGAGGTTCCAGGATTTCAGCGTGTCGGTATCGATGCCCGTGTAGTCCGACAGCTTCTTCACGACCGCCGGGTCCGCATGCGGGCGCTTGCGCAGCGCGTTCAGATAATCGGTACGCGCGAACTGCGCGACTTCCTCGACGAACGCGCCGAGATCGGCCGGCGCCGGCGTGATGCCGAGCCGCTTGTGATACCACGCGTCGGCCGCCGCGGTCGGCAGCGTGCCGACCGGATTGCCGGCCTGCCGATAATCGAGAATCGACGACTGCAACGTGATGCCGTTCAGATCGACGCCGTCCTCGTGCAGCTTGTACGCGAGCACGCAGCTGCGCGCCGTGCCGTACGACTCGCCGAACAGGTATTTCGGCGAATTCCAGCGATTGTTCTTGGTCAGATAGCGCTTGATGAACTGCTTGAGCGAATCGGCGTCCTGGTCGACGCCCCAGAAATCGCGGTTCTTGTTCGGCGCGACCGCCGCCGAATAGCCGGTGCCGACCGGGTTGATGAACACGAGGTCGCTGTGGTCGATCAGGCTGTCCGGGTTGTCCTCGATCTGGTACGGCGCGGGCGGCGTGAAGCCCGGCATCGCCGTCTTGATCCGCTTCGGCGCGAACGAGCCGAGCAGCACGAACACCGACGACGAACCGGGCCCGCCGTTGTAGAAGAACGTGACGGGCCGCGTTTCCTCCTTCGCGTTGTCGGCCGTGAACGCGACGTAGAAGATCTTCGCGGCCGGCTGCGAACTGCTCGGATCGACCGTCACGAGGTGGCCGACCGTCGCCGTATACGCGATGCGCCGGCCGCCGATCAGGATCGTGTGATGCGTGATCGCGGCCGCTTCGGTCGTGTCGGTGACCGAGTCGTCGGGGCCGTTGCCGTACGCGACCGGATCGAAGAACGGCTGGTCGCGCCCGTGGCTCAGCGCGACCGGGTCGACGCTCGGCGGCACGCCGTGCGAATTGTGGTCGCCATGATGCAGCGGATACACGCCGCCGGAGGATGCGGAATCGATGCCCATCGTGCTGCTCCTGGAAGTAAGAAAAGACGCGGGAAAGCCCCGCGTCGAACGAAAAGCCGTGTGTCGCGCGCGTCAGCTCGACGGCTTGCGCGCGAGGATCGCGGCGAGCTTCGCGCCGTCGGGGCTGCCGAGCCCGGTGCAGGCGTCCCAGCCGGCGGCTGCCGCAAACGTGCCGTTCGATCCTTTCGTGATGTCGCGCAGCGCGTCCGGATGCCGGTACAGCTTCGGGTTGATCCAGCCGGCCGACGTGCCGGCCGCCGCGTTGATCCGCGCGATCAGCGCGGCCCAAAGCGGCGCGACCGCGCTCGTACCGCCCATCACGGCCGGCGTGCCGGCGACCGAGACCTCGTAGCCCGTCTGCGGCGACGCATCGCCCGCGACGTCGGGCACGCCGCGCTTCGCGAGCGGCGCGCGGCTGCCGTCCGCGCGCGTCAGCGAGAGCCCGTGCTGCCAGGCAGGCAGATCGAACAGCGCGCTGACACCGCCGCCGCCCGCGCCGCCGCCCGACGCCTCGTCGTTCCACGCCACTTCGCTGCGGATGCCCTGCCCCGGCAGCGCGTCGAGCTGCGTGCCGCCGCAGCCGAGCACGTACGGGCTCGACGCGGGGAAGTCGACGTGATCGGCGCCGTCCTGCAGCCCGTCGCCCGAGCCGCTGTCGCCGGACGCCGCGCAGACGGTGATGCCCTGCGCGGCCGCCGCCTGCAGCACGCGGTTGAACGCCTGCGCGGACTGCGCCTGCCAGATCGCCTCCGGGCCGCCCCAGCTGATCGAGATCACCGACGGCTTGTTCTTCGTGTCGTTGACGGCCGCGTTGACGGCCTGGATGAAGCCCGCATCGCTGTTCGGCGCGAAGTAGACGGCGATTTTCGCGGCGGGCGCGATCGCGCCGGCGATCTCGATGTCGAGCGCGACTTCGCCGTCCGGGCCGTTCGGATCGCCGGTCGGCGCGTTGCGGCCGGTGCCGACGTTCACGTCGACGAGCGTCGGCGGCGTCTTGATGCCGAGCCCGCTGAAGTATCGCGCGATGTCCGCGGCGCGGTAGCCGCCGCCGAGTTCGACGATCGCGATGCACTGGCCGGCGCCGTCGCCGGCCGGAAACCCGTACAGCGACGCGAGCTGCGGCGGCGTGAACGTGACGCTCGCCGCGCCGCGTGCCGGCTTGAACGGTGGGCGCAGCCGGAAGTGCGGCCGCGCCTGCGGGCGGCTGTCGAGGCCGAGCACGGCCGTCACCGCATCGCCGAGCTCGTCCGGCAGCGCGATGGGCCCCGAGCGGCCGCGATACTGCCCGATCGCGTGATGCTCGAAACGCTCGAGCGTCACGCCGAACGCGGTTTCGAATTGCTTGATGGTGCCCGACAGCACGACGACGCTTTCGGCCGGATCGACGCGATCGACCGTCAGCTGATGACGGCGCGCGAAGTCCTCGGTCTTGCGGATGTCGTCGGGGCTTGCCGAGAAGCGCTGCGCGAATGCGTCGCGCGACAGCGGTTTGGCTTGCGGATCGCCGCTGGCGAGCCGCTGGAGCAGCGTATCGAGTTGCCCTTCTTCCTGCCGCCGCAACATGATCGTGACGTGGATGCGTTCTGCCGGATCGCACGGGCCGAGACACTTGGAGTCGGCGACGATTCGGGGTTCGCGGTCGGCGTGAAGATGCCTTGCCATGTTCAGACCCTCCTTTGTACCGCGTTGCACGGAACAGCCAGGAAATCGGACATGGCCGACGGAAGACGGTTCCGTGTGGTCAGTCGGGTTCGCGGTCGCGCGAAGTCACAGGAAGTGTAGAACAGTCGGATGATTTGCGCGCGGCGCGCAGCGCGCAGCGTGCGGCGCCGCCGTGCGCTGTCGCACGCTTAGTCCATCGAAAGCCGCAGCGCGAAGCCGAGCAGTGCGGCGGAGAACGTCCAGCGCTGCACCGTCTGCGCGAGCGGATGCGCACGCATCCATGCGGCGATCCGCGACGCGCCGAACACGCAGGCGAGATCGAAGCAGACGCCGGCCGCGACCAGCAGCGCGCCGAGCGCGAACATCTGCCAGACGACCGGCCCGGCCTCCGGCCGCACGAACTGCGGCAGCAGCACCGAGCAGAACAGCAGCGCCTTCGGATTCAGCAGATTGGTCAGCAGCCCTTTCACGAACGACTGACGCAGTTCGCCGGCCGCGGCCGCGTCGCCGTTGCCGACGTCGAATACCGGCGAGCGGAACACCTGGATCGCGACGTAGCCGAGATAGAGCGCACCGCCGTAGCGGATCGCTTCGTAGAGCCACGGCGCGCCGCGGATCAGCGCCGCGACGCCGCAAGCGGACAGCGTCACGTGTGCGCTGCGCGACAGCGACAGGCCGGCGGCGGCCGCGATGCCGGGCCGGACGCCGCGGCCGATGCTGGTCTGCAGCACGAGCGCCATGTCGGGCCCCGGCACGGCGTAGATCGCCGCGAGCGCGGCGAGATAAATGAACAGCAAATGCGTGGAAATCATCGTCTTCCCCCGTCCCTCAACGGCGATAGTTTGCCGCTGGCGGATGAGGGTTTATTGGCCGTCTTCTGCCCCGCACTCGCATTTGATAGCGGAATCCGCCACAATTTGCGCATTCGAACAGGATTTCCGCCAAGATGACCGAACTCGACAAAACCGACCGCGCGATCCTCGCCGCGGTGCAACGCGACGGGCGCCTGTCGATCGCGCGGCTGGCCGACAGCGTCGGCCTGTCCGAGACGCCGTGTGCGCGGCGGCTGAAGCGGCTGGAAAACGACGGCTACATCGAGCGCTACCGTGCGCAGCTGTCGCGCAAGGCGCTCGGCTTCGGCGTCGTCTCCTTCGTGCTCGTGCGCTTCGCGACGCACGACCGCAAGGTCGCCGACCGCTTCGAGCGCGAGGTGCTCGGCATCGAGCGGATCCTGTCGTGCCACAACGTCGCGGGCACGGCCGACTATCTGTTGCAGATCGTTGCGCGCGATCTCGACGACTACGGCACGTTCCTGCGCGACTCGCTGCGGATGCTGCCGGGCGTCACGTCGATCGAATCGGCGCTGTCGCTGCGCGAGGTCAAACACGACGCGGGGCTGCCGGTGCCTTGATCGCCCGGGCGGCGAAGCCGCGAACGCCAAATCGAAGCCACGCGCGGCGCGCGGCGGGGAATGGTGTCTGGCCGGCGTATCGGGCGTGTGGTGCGCGCGCTCGAGGTCCTCGAGAAACGCTTCGACGAGCGGATTGCCGCGCCCGCTGCGCGCGACGACCATGTGAAACGTGACGTCGTAACGCAGCCGCTCCGGATCGAGCGGCGCGAGCAGCCCTTGGGCGACGTACGGCGCCGCGAAATGCTGCGGCAGATAGCCGAGGTGATGGCCCGACAGGATCAGCAGCGCGACGGCCTCCATGTTGTCGGCGGTCGCCGTCACGCGGTCGGGCGTCGTCGACATCTGCGCTTCCGGCAGCGGGTACGAGCGCCAGGCCCACTCGAATCCGGCGACGTCCTCGGGCGTCAGCGTGCCCGCGCGCGCGAACAGCGGATGGCCGCGGCCGCAATACGCGACCTGCCGCTCGACGAACAGCGGCGTGTATTCGAGCGACGGCACGCGATGCCAGAAATAGCCGACCGCGATCTGGATCTCGTCGCTCAGCAGCTTCTCCTCGAGATCGCCCGGCGCGCGCACCGAGATCGAGAAGCGCACGGCCTCGTCGCGCGTACGGAACGCGGCGATCGCCTCGGCGATCCGCGCGTTCTGGCTCACCGGCGTATGGCCGATCAGCCCGATATTGAGCGTGCCGACCAGCTGGCGATCCATATGCCGCGCGGCCATGCCGAATTCGTCGAGCGCTGCGAGCAGCTTGCGGCTCATCGCGTGGAACCGCTCGCCCTTCGGCGTGAGCCGGAAGCCGCTGCGGCCGCGCTCGCAAAGCCGATAGCCGAGCCGCGTCTCGAGCGACGACAGCTGCGCGCTGATCGTCGACTGGCCGACGTTCAGCACCGCCTGCGCCGCCGATACGCCACCCGCGTCCGTCACCGCGAGAAACACGCGGATCAGCCGCAGATCGAGGGTCGACAGATTCCCCAGCACGCTATTCCCCTTCCATGCATCGATGAAGATCGATGTTTACGTCGATATCTTCGCATTCTTCTTTAAGGCCGGAACGCGTACAACTGTGCGCCGAGCCGCGTCGAATGATACGGCAACCCCACATTGGAAGAGCGCCCCATGAACGACCACACCCATTTCCAGCCGCTCGGCGGCAATGAAATGCCGCGCTGCGGCGGCATCGCGACGATGATGCGCCTGCCGCACGTGGCGAGCGCCGCCGGCCTCGACGCCTGCTTCGTCGGCGTGCCGTTCGATCTCGGCACGTCGAACCGCACCGGCGCACGCTTCGGCCCGCGCCAGATCCGTACCGAATCCGTGCTGCTGCGCCCGTACAACATGGCGACGCGCGCCGCGCCGTTCGATTCGCTGCAGATCGCCGACATCGGCGACGTCGCGATCAATCCGTACAACCTGCACGATTCGATCGCGCGCATCGAAGCCGCGTACGACGCGATCCTCGAGCACGACTGCAAGCCGATCACGCTCGGCGGCGATCACACGATCGCGCTGCCGATCCTGCGCGCGATCCACCGCAAGCACGGCAAGGTCGCATTGATCCACGTCGATGCGCACGCCGACGTGAACGATACGATGATGGGCGAAAAGATCGCGCACGGCACGCCGTTTCGCCGCGCGGTCGAGGAAGGCCTGCTGCACGGCGACAAGGTCACGCAGATCGGCCTGCGCGGCACCGGCTACGCGGCCGAAGACTTCGACTGGTGCCGCGAGCAGGGTTTTCGCGTCGTTCAGGCGGAAGAATGCTGGAACAAGTCGCTCGTGCCGCTGATGGATGAAGTGCGCGAGCGCGTCGGCGACACGCCCGTCTACATCAGCTTCGACATCGACGGCATCGATCCCGCCTACGCACCGGGCACCGGCACGCCGGAAATCGCGGGCCTCACGGTGCCGCAGGCGCTCGAGATCATCCGCGGCGCGCGCGGGCTGAACATCGTCGGCTGCGATCTCGTCGAAGTCGCGCCGCCGTACGACCCGTTCGGCACGACGGCACTGCTCGGCGCGAACCTCGCATACGAGCTGCTGTGCGTGCTGCCGGGCGTCGCGTACCGCGACTGACGCGCGCCGCGACCATTCCCAATCAGAGGATTCAAGAGGAGCCAGAAAAAGATGGAGACTTCCGTCAAGCAACCGAAGCGGGCGGCGCTTGCGTCGTTCGTCGGCACGACGATCGAGTGGTACGACTTCTACAGCTATGCGACCGCCGCCGCCATTGTGTTCGGCCCGCTGTTCTTTCCGGGCGAGAACCGCTTCGTGAGCTTGCTCGCGTCGTTCGGCTCGTTCGCGGTGGGCTTTTTCGCGCGGCCGTTCGGCGGCGTGCTGTTCGGCTATCTCGGCGACCGCTTCGGCCGCAAGCGCTCGCTGCTCGCGACGCTGATGCTGATGGCCGTGTCGACGGTCGCGATCGGCCTGCTGCCCACCTATGCGACGGCCGGCATGCTTGCGCCGATCCTGCTCGTGCTGATGCGCGTGCTGCAAGGAATCGCGGTCGGCGGCGAATGGGGCGGCGCGGTGCTGCTCGCCGGCGAACACGCGCCGGCAGGCAAGCGCACGTTCTTCGCCTCGTTCGCGCAGCTCGGCAGCGCGAGCGGCCTGATCCTGTCGATGCTCGCGTTCGGCGCGATCAGCACACTGCCGAAGGAAGACCTGATGAGCTGGGGCTGGCGCCTGCCGTTCCTCGCGAGCGCGGTGCTGCTCGCCGTCGGCTTCGTGATTCGCGCAAGCGTGTCCGAATCGCCGGAGTTCGAGGAGGTGCGCAAGAGCGGCGACACCGCGCGCAATCCGGTGCGCGAGGCGCTGAAGTACTGGCCGCTGCTGCTGCTCGCGATCGGTGCGAACGTATACGGGATCGCCGGCGTGTACTTCAGCAACATCTTCATGATCAGCTATGCGACGCAGTTCCTGTCGCTGGACCGCTCGATGGTGCTGCATTGCATGACGATCGTGGCCGTGCTGCAGTTCGTCGTGCAGCTCGCGGCCGCGTTCTTCGCGCAGCGCTTCGGAACGACGCGCGTGCTGCTGATCACCGGCGCGTGGGCCGCGATCGTGCCGTTCGTGATGCTGCCGCTCGTGCATTTCGGCACGCCGCTGTCGATCACGGTCGGCGTCGGCCTCGCGACGCTCGCGGAATCGGGCTACTACTCGGTCGTCGCGGGCTTCGTGAGCGGCATCTTCGTCGCACGGATCCGCTACACGGCGATCTCGATCGCCTATCAGGTGTGCGGCGCACTCGCCGGCGGCCTGACGCCGCTCGTCGCGACGATCATCGCGCAGAACACCGCGCCGCAGTGGTGGCCGCTCGCGATTCAGTACACGAGTGCCGCAGTGCTGTCGTCGCTGTGCGTGTGGCTGATCTCGCGCCGCGTCAGCATCGACGATGCGGGATCTTCCGCGAAGGATGTCGATGCGCTGCCGCGCGCTGGCGCGCACACCGCCGCGCGTACCGCGTAAGCGTCGCACTTCGCCGGGCAGACCTCGGCGCCTGCCCGGCGCGCCGCGCGCGGCGACGTTACCGCTGCTGCGCGCGCAGCGTCTTCGCGGCCGCCACCATGTTGGCCAGCGCCGGGATCACTTCCTCCCACCGGCGCGTCTTCAACCCGCAATCCGGGTTCACCCACAGACGATCGGCCGGGATCCGCTCGGCCGCCTTCTTCATCAGCGCGACGATGTGGTCCTGTGTCGGAATGTTCGGCGAATGAATGTCGTACACGCCGGGCCCGATCTCGTTCGGATACCTGAAGCTGTCGAACGCGTCGAGCAGTTCCATGTCGGAGCGCGACGTTTCGATCGTGATCACGTCGGCGTCCATGTCGGCAATCGACGCGATGATGTCGTTGAACTCCGAATAGCACATGTGCGTGTGGATCTGCGTGTCGTCGCGCACGCCGTTCGCGGCGATCCGGAACGACTCGACCGCCCATTGCAGATACGCGCTCCATTGCGAACGGCGCAGCGGCAGCCCTTCGCGCAACGCGGCCTCGTCGATCTGGATCACGCGTACGCCGGCCTTCTCGAGATCGAGCACTTCGTCGCGGATCGCGAGCGCGAGCTGACGGCAGGACACCGAGCGCGGCTGGTCGTCGCGCACGAACGACCAGTTCAGGATCGTCACGGGGCCCGTCAGCATGCCCTTCATCGGCTTGTGCGTCAGCGACTGCGCATACGCGATCCATTCGACCGTCATCGCCTTCGGGCGGCTGATGTCGCCGAACAGGATCGGCGGCTTGACGCAGCGCGAACCGTACGACTGCACCCAGCCGAACCGGCTGAACGCGAATCCGTCGAGCTGCTCGCCGAAATATTCGACCATGTCGTTGCGCTCGGCTTCGCCGTGCACGAGCACGTCGAGTTCGAGCGACTCCTGCTCGCGCACGCTGCGCTCGATCTCGGCACGCATCGCCGCGCGATAGCCGGCTTCGTCGAGCGTGCCCGCCTTGAAGCGGCTGCGCGCGTGCCGGATCTCCGCGGTCTGCGGGAACGAGCCGATCGTCGTCGTCGGGAATGCCGGCAGATTCAGTTGCGCGGCTTGCTTCGCCGCGCGCTGCGGATAAGGGCTCGCGCGATCGCCGAGACGTGCATCGATACGCGCAATCGCGTCCTTCACGGCCGCGTTGTGCACGCGCGGCGAGCGGCGGCGCGAGTCGATCGCGGCGGCATTCGCGGCAAGCGCGTCGGCAACCTTGTCGCGCCCTTCGTTCAGCGCGGTCGCGAGCACCTTCAGCTCGTCGAGCTTCTGCAATGCGAAGGCGAGCCACGAACGGATGTCGGCATCGAGCCGGTCCTCGCTCGCGAGGTCGACCGGCACGTGCAGCAGCGAGCACGACGGCGCCAGCCACAGCCGGTCGCCGAGCTGCTTCGCGAGCGGTTCGAGCCAGTCGAGCGTCGCGTTCAGATCCGTCTTCCAGATATTGCGGCCGTTGATCGCGCCGACCGACAGCACGCGGTCCGCCGGCAGTTCGCGCACGACTGCGGCGATCTCGTCGCGCGCGTTGATCGCATCGACATGCAGGCCGTCGACCGATAGCGACGCCGCAAGCGTCAGGTTGTCCTGCAACTCGCCGAAGTAGGTCGCGAGCAGCAGCTTGATGCGGCGCGTCTCGAGCGCCGCATAGGCGGTGCGCAGTGCGTGCCGCCATTCGGCATCGAGTTCGGTGACGAGAACCGGCTCGTCGACCTGCACCCACTCGACGCCTTGCGCAGTCAACGTATCGAGCAGCGCGCCGTATACGGGCAGCAGTTTCGGCAGCAGCGCGAGCCGGTCGGAATCGTCCTTCGACTTGCCGAGCCACAGATAGGTGACGGGGCCGAGAATCACGGGCTTCGCGGTCACGCCCGCCGCGCGCGCCTCCGCGAGATGCTGAAGCAGCCGCGACGGATCGAGCGAGAAGTTCGTATCGGCGTGGAACTCCGGGACGATGTAGTGATAGTTCGTGTCGAACCACTTCGTCATCTCGCCGGCCGCGACGCCGCCGCAGCACGCGGCGTGCGCGTCGGCGGACTGCGCGGAACGGCCGCGCGCGACGCGGAAGTAATTGTCGAGCGGATCGCCGTGAAAATCCCGCACGCGCTTCGGCAGATTGCCAAGCGTGAAGCTCATGTCGAGCACCTGATCGTAGAACGCGAAATCGCCGATCGGCACGAGATCGAGCCCGCGCTGATCGTTCCAGTGCTGCCGACGCAGCGCCGCGCCGAGCGCCGTCAGTTCGTCGCGCGACGATTCGCCGTTCCAGTAGCGTTCGAGACCGAACTTGAGTTCGCGCTTCGCGCCGATGCGTGGAAAACCGAGGTTGTGTGTCGTGACCATGGAGCTGCCGTTCTGAAGGAATGATGGATCGGCAGCCATGATAGGGATTTCAACACATGAAATAAAATGGCATTATTTCATTCATCCATCAAAACTGTTCATGTATCCGGTTCGCCGGCGCACGTCATGCTCGAACGTTTTCATCTCGTCGTCATTCGCGAAGTCGAACGGCAGGGCTCGCTGACAGCCGCCGCCAACGCGCTGCATCTGACGCAATCGGCCTTGAGCCATACCGTCAAGAAGCTTGAGCAGCAGCTCGGCACGCCGATCTGGGACCGCGAAGGCCGCGGGCTGCGGCTCACGCAGGGCGGCCAGTATCTGCTGCGGCTCGCGCATCGGCTGCTGCCGCAGTTCGAGTTCGCCGAGGAACGGATGAAGCAGTACGCGAAAGGTGAGCGCGGCACGCTGCGCATCGGGATGGAATGCCACCCGTGCTATCAGTGGCTGCTGAAGGTCGTGTCGCCGTACCTGTCGCGCTGGCCGGATGTCGACGTCGACGTGAAACAACGCTTCCAGTTCGGCGGAATCGGCGCGCTGTTCAGCTACGACATCGACGTGCTCGTGACACCCGATCCGCTGAACAAACCGGGGCTGCGGTTCGATCCGGTATTCGACTACGAGCAGGTGCTGGTCGTCGCAGACGCGCACCGTTTCGCCCGCGCCGACTACGTGACGCCCGAACAACTCGTCGACGAGGTGCTGATCACGTACCCGGTCGAAACGGACCGGCTGGATATCTACAACCAGTTCCTGACGCCGGCCGGCATCGTGCCGAGGCGGCACAAGTCGATCGAGACGACCGACATCATGCTGCAGATGGTCGCGAGCGGACGCGGCGTCGCCGCGCTGCCGAGATGGCTCGCCGACGAATATGCAGACCGGATGCCGGTCGTGCCGGTCAAGCTCGGCAAAAAAGGAATCGCGAAACAGATCTTTCTCGGCATCCGCGAAGCGGACGCGCAGATCGACTATCTCGCCGCGTTCGTCGCGCTCGCACGCGAATCGACGTGGCATGCGCCGCGCCTGTTGAGGTAAGCCGCGCACGGCGGCCGGGACCGCTGTCATCAAACTGACTGAATGGCGACGCTAGGATCGGACGGGACTCCTTCACGAGATGCCGCCATGAATCAGCCTGCTCCGTCCGCCGCCAATCAGGGCTCCGTCGAGCGCACCCGACAGATCGGCTATGCCGCCTTCCTGCTCGTCCTCGTCGTCGGCGGCGTCTACATCGCGACCCATTTGCTCGCCGATCTCGCGCCGGTTCGGGAGGGCTCGCTGTTCCCGTACCTGATGCTCGGTGCGGCGCTGCTGATCGCGCTCGGCTTCGAGTTCGTGAACGGCTTTCACGATACGGCGAACGCGGTCGCGACCGTGATCTACACGCACTCGCTGACGCCGAACGTCGCGGTGATCTGGTCCGGCATGTGGAACTTCCTCGGTGTGATGGTCTCGAGCGGTGCGGTCGCATTCGGAATCCTGCAGCTGCTGCCGGTCGAACTGATCCTGCAGGTCGGCAGCGGCGCCGGGTTCGCGATGGTGTTCGCGCTGCTGATCGCGGCGATCGTATGGAATCTCGCGACCTGGTATTTCGGACTCCCATCGTCGAGCTCGCATACGCTGATCGGCTCGATTATCGGCGTCGGGCTGATGAACCAGCTGATGCATGGGTCGTCCGGCACGAGCGGCGTCGATTGGGGACAGGCGCTCGGCGTCGGCAAATCGCTGCTGTTCTCGCCGATCGTCGGCTTTGTCTGCGCGGCGCTGCTGCTGCTTGCGCTGAAGGCCGTCGTGCGGATTCCCGAACTCTACAGCGAGCCGCAGAAGGACCAGCCGCCGCCGTTCTGGATCCGCTGCCTGTTGATCCTGACCTGCACCGGCGTGTCGTTCGCGCACGGGTCGAACGACGGGCAAAAGGGCATGGGGCTGATCATGCTGATTCTGATCGGTACCGTGCCGACTGCGTATGCGCTGAACAAGGCCGTGACGCCGGCCGAGTCGCAGACGTTCGTCGCGGTCGCGAACCAGGCCGCCGCGACGCTCGGCAAATATGCGAACGGCGTCGCGCCCTCGGCGAATCCGCGCGCCGATGTCGAGCATTACGTGCAGCATCGCGAACTGACGCCCGCCGTGATTCCCGCCGTGCAGCAGCTTTCCCGGTCGCTGGCCGGCGCGGTCGGCTCGTCCGGCTCGATGGCGGCCGTCCCGCAGGGCGACGTCGACAACGTGCGCAACACGATGTACCTCGTGTCGGAGGCGATCCGGCTGATCGAGAAGTCCGGACAGCCGGCGTTCGCCGCTGACGACAAGCTCGCGATCGACAACTACCGCTCGCAACTCGACCACGCGACGAAATTCATTCCGACCTGGGTGAAGGTCGCGGTCGCGATTGCGCTGGGGCTCGGCACGATGGTCGGCTGGAAGCGGATCGTCGTGACGGTCGGCGAAAAGATCGGCAAGCAGCACCTGACGTACGGCCAGGGCGCGTCGGCCGAACTCGTCGCGATGCTGACGATTGGCGCCGCGGATGCGTACGGGCTGCCGGTCTCGACGACACACGTGCTGTCGTCCGGCGTGGCCGGCACGATGGCCGCGAACGGGTCGGGGCTGCAATGGGGGACGGTTCGTAGTCTCGTGCTCGCGTGGGTGCTGACGCTGCCGGCGTCGATTGTGCTGGCGGGGGCGCTGTATTGGCTGTTTCGGTCGCTGGCGTGAGGGTGGCGGTGGTCAGGGCGGGTTTGTGGAGGTCGAGCGCCGCTGTGAGGCGGTAACCGGTTGATCGACGCTGGCGTGGCGTGATGGCAATCGGGTGGCGGTCGCGATCGCGCCGCCGCGGGCGATGCCGTTCGCGGTGGCAGGCGCTGGCGATTCACTAACAATGGCGATCGCGTCGGCGCCGATGCCCCGTCGGCAGTAGCGATCGCGTTGGCACTAGAGATCTGCTGGCGATAGCGACCGCGTCGGCGCGCCGTCGATCCGGCAGCAATAACGATCGGGCTGGCACCGGCAAGCCGCTGGTCATGGCGATCGCGTTAGCACTAGCGAGTTGCCAGCGATCACGTCGGCGCTGTGGATTCGCCTACGATGGCGATCGCGCTTCGCACCGGTGGTTCGCCTGAACCGCGACCGGGTTGGCACTGGGGAGCCGCCAGCGGTGTCGACCGCGTCGGCTGGCATCCGTGCTTTCCTAGCGTTCGCGTTAGCACTGGTGATTCACTAGCGGCGAAGATCCCGTTGGCACCGGCGACTTCTAGCGGCCTCGATGGCGTTCCACCCACGATTCACTAGCGGCGGCGGTCGCGCTAGCCCTGGCGATTCACTGGCGGGGACGATTCCGTCGGGACTAGCGACCGCTGGCCACCTCGATCGATCGCACTGACGATTCACTAGCGGTGGCGATCGCGCTGGACTCGCGATTCACCAGCGGCGACGATCCCACTGGCACTGGCGATTCACTGGCGGGGACGATCCCGTCGGGATTGGCGACCGCTGGCCACCTCGATCGCGTTCGCACCGGCGATTCACTAGTGGGACCATCCCACTGGCAGTGGCGATTCACTGGCGGGGACGATCCCGTCGGAACTGGCGGCCGCTGGCCACCTCGCTCGCGTTAGCACCGGCGATGCACTAGCGGCGACCATCCCGCTGGCAGTGGCGATTCACTCGCGGCGATGATCCCACTGGCACTGGCGATTCACTAGCGGGGACGATCCCGTTGGGACTGGCGGCCGCTGGCTACCTCGCTCGCGTTCGCACCGGCGATTCACTAGCGGCGACGATCCCGTTGGTACCGGCGACCGCGGGCCACCTCGACCGCGTTCGCACCGGCGATTCACTGGCGCTGGCGATCGCGTTGGTACTGGCGACTCATTCGCAATGGCGTTGGCACCGTCGCTCCAGTAGCCGCAACGATCGCGTTCAAACTCGAGCCGCCAGCGATGCCGATCGCGTCGACACCGTCGATTCCCGGCGCGGGTGGCCGCCGTCGGGATGGCGGAACAGCCGGCCGGCGATACGTCGGCCCCACGTCGTCGCCCCGCTCCGCCTTCGTTCCCCACCGAATTGGCGCGCAAGATCCGGCACGCATCGACGCGCGCTCGCCTCTACACTGAAGCCATTCATGGGTCATCGCGGAAAGCAGCACGAACGTCGCTGCCCGAATGGCGTTGTCGCGTATCGGGTCGTGCCGACCCCATATCGCCGCGTATCGCAGTGTGCGCTCCCCGCGAGCCGCGACGCCGACCATCCCGCAACCGCAACGCCGCACCGCTGACGAACGGAGTACGTCTGTGAACATTGCCGATCTTCCCCGCACGGCCGAACCCGTCGACGTCGCAAGTCGCGTCGACGCGCTCGACTGGCACCTCATCGACACCGACCTGGACGGCTACGGCTGCGCGCACGTGCCGCGCCTGTTGTCGCCCGACGAATGCCGCGCGCTCGCGGCGCTCTATCCGGACGACACACGCTATCGGTCACGCGTCGTGATGGCGCGGCACGGATTCGGGCGAGGCGAATACAAGTATTTCGCGTATCCGCTACCGACACTCGTCGATGCGCTGCGCACCGCGCTGTATCGCCATCTCGCGCCGATCGCGAATCGCTGGAATCGTGCGCTCGGCATCGATACACGCTACCCCGCCGATCTGGCTGCGTTTCTCGCGCGCTGCCACGAGGCGGGACAGACGCGCCCGACACCATTGCTACTCCAGTACGGTCCCGGTGACTACAACTGCCTGCATCAGGATCTATACGGCGAGCATGTGTTTCCGCTGCAGGTCGCGATTCTGCTGTCCGCGCCGGAGCGCGATTTTACCGGCGGCGAATTCGTGTTGACCGAGCAGCGACCGCGGATGCAGTCGCGCGCAGAAGTGGTGCCGGTGGCGCAAGGCGATGCGGTGGTTTTCGCCGTGCATAGCAGGCCGGTGCAAGGCACGCGCGGCATTTATCGCGTGAACCTCCGTCATGGCGTGAGCCGGATCCGCAGCGGGCATCGGCACACGGTCGGCATCATTTTTCACGACGCGCAGTGACAGCCGCGCCACTGCGACTGCGACTGCGACTGCGACTGCGATATTCGCCGACGAGCGGAGGCGGCACACGCTTCGCCGCGCGGATGTACGTCATATCCGCGCGCCGCTCGCTTACCCGCGTGCGGCGCTTGCACGCAGCCGATCGCCCGCATCGCGTGCGAGCCGCGCGTAACCGGGCAACGTCAGCAACGCGAGCACACCGGCCGCGACGAAGGCCCATCGAAAATCCTCGAGCAGATAATGAACGCCGCCCGTATCGCCACGCAGCGAAGCCGCAACGCGCAGCGACAGCGCGCCGAACGCGATGCCCATGCCGATCGTCATCTGTTGCGCGGCGCTCCATAGCGTGCTTGCCGCGCTCGTCTGCTGCGCGGGGATATCGGCATACGCGAGCGTCGCCAGCGTCGTGAACTGCATCGATCGCGTCAGTCCGTAGACGAACACGACGAGCAGCGTGATCGCGAGCGGCGTCGACGCCGTGAGCCAGCCGCATGCGATCGTGCAGATGCCGACAATGGTCACGTCGACGAGCGCGACACGGCGGAAGCCGAACCGATCGAGGATCCACGACGTGCCGGCCTTCATGCCGAGATTGCCGAGTGCGCTCGCGAGCAGCAGCAGGCCCGACTGAAACGGCGATAGTCCGAAGCCAATCTGGAACAGCAGCGGGAGCAAATACGGCACCGCGTTGATCGCAATCCGCGTGATCGATCCGGTGATCACGGTGACCGAGAACGTCGGCACTTTCAGCGTCGTGAAATCCAGCAGCGGGTGTGCGCATCGCCGCGCATGAACCCACGCGGCAATGCCGAACAGCAGGCTGGCGCCGACGAGCATGCCGGCCTGCGCGAACCGCGCATTTTGCTGCCCGGCCGTTTCGGTACCGAGCAGTAGACAGGTCAAGGCGCCGCCGGCCAGGACGAACCCGATCCAGTCGAGCGGCCGCTGCTGCTCCGCGCGCGTGTTCCGGACGATGAGCCAGGTGCTGACGAGTGCGGCGATACCGAACGGCACGTTCAGCAGGAAGATCCAGCGCCACGATGCATAAGTCGTGATAAAGCCGCCGATCGGTGGTCCGACGACTGGCGCAACGATGCCCGGCCAGGTGATCGTCGCGATCGCGCGCATCAGCCGCGATTTCTCGGTGCTGCGCACGACGATCATCCGGCCGACCGGCACCATCATGGCTCCGCCGACGCCCTGCAACAGCCGCGCGGCCGTGAATGTCCCGACGCCGTTCGACAGACCGCACAGTATGGAGGCGCCGGTAAAGACCACGATGGCGCTGCCGAACACCGTTCTCGAGCCGTAGCGGTCGGCGATCCAGCCGCTGATCGGGATGAAGACCGCAAGCGCGAGCATGTAGGCCGTCATACCGAGGCTGAGCGCATTCGGTCCGACGCCGAACGTGTGCGCCATTTGCGGTAGCGCGGTAGCGATCACGGTGGTGTCGAGATACTCCATGAAGAACGTCGCGGCGACGAGATACGGCAGGAAGTCGGTCGTCCGATCACCTGAGGCGGAACGAGCAGTCATGAACGGTGTAATAGACGGGGATGCAGAAACGCCGGCCGCCGTCGCTGGCGGTTACAGCTGGAGCCGGCACGAATCGCGATATTACCCTGAAGAGGTAATTTCCCGCTTTGGCTGGGTATGTCGATGCATGGTGCGCGGTGCAGGCACTGACCGGCGTGCAATGCGTTGGAGACGGGAAGAGGATTGGAGCGACGCGTTTCGGCCGCCGCCAATGCAAAAACCCCCGCCTGCTCGGGCGGGGGTTCTTGGCTTAGGGAGCCT
>NZ_KV786695.1:0-8723 GCF_001806955.1 Burkholderia sp. HMSC10F09 | reverse complement strand
TGCTGTCCGCGCTGCTGCCGTTGCCCGCGCTCGCCGATGCCGACACCGACGCGGCCGCCGCCGCGCCGCGCACGTCGCGCCGTGCATTCGACGTGCCGGCCGGGCCGCTCGAAGCGACGCTGAACCGGTTCGGCCGCGACGCCGGCCTGCTGATCGCATTCCCGCCCGAACTGACCGCCGGCCTGACGAGCGGCGGCGTGCACGGCTGCTTCGACGTCGACGATGCGCTCGCGCGCGTCCTCGCGGGCACCGGCCTCGTCGCGCTGCGTCAGCCGGGCGGCGGCTATACGTTGATGCGCGCGAACGGCGCGAGCGGCGTGAGCGGTGCCGCCGTGCCGGCGCCGTCGGCCGATACGGCGGCCGAACTGCCGACGATCGCGGTGCGCAGCAGCGCGCTGCGCGCGCAAAGCTACCGGCCGCCGAAGGAGGCGGGCGTGCTGCGCTCCGACATCCCGGTGCTCGATACCGCGCAGGCCGTCAACGTCGTGCCTGCGCAGGTGCTGCGCGACCAGCGTCCGCGCAACCTCGACGACGCGCTCGGCAACGTCAGCGGCATCACGCAGGGCAACACGCTCGCGGGCACGCAGGACACGATCATGAAGCGCGGCTTCGGCGACAACCGCGACGGCTCGGTCATGCACAACGGCATGCCGATCGTGCAGGGGCGCTCGTTCAACGCCGCCGTCGACAGCGTCGAGGTGCTGAAAGGGCCGACCTCGCTGCTGTACGGGCTGATGGACCCGGGCGGCGTCGTCAACGTCGTCGGCAAGCAGCCGCAGCTCACGCGCTACAACGCGATTTCGCTGGGCGCGTCGACCTTCGGGCACGGCAAGAACGGCGGCAGCACGACGTTCGATTCGACCGGGCCGATCGGCGATTCGCGGCTCGCGTACCGGCTGATCGTCGACCAGTCGAACGAGCAGTACTGGCGCAATTTCGGCGAATACCGGCAGACCTTCGTCGCGCCGTCGCTCGCGTGGTACGGCCGCGACACGCAGGTCGTGGTGTCGTACGAGTACCGCAAGTTCCACTCGCCGTTCGATCGCGGCACGGCGCTCGATCCGCGCACCAACGCGCCGCTCGACATTCCCGCGCGGCGGCGCATCGACGAACCGTTCAACAACATGGACGGCGAATCGCACCTCGCCCAGCTGAGCGTCGATCACCAGTTCAACGGGGACTGGAGCGCGCATCTCGGCTACAGCTACAACCGCGAGACCTATGACGCGAACCAGCTGCGCACGACTGGCGTCGATCCGGTGACAGGCACGCTGTCGCGCAGCAACGACGCGACGCACGGCTCGCTGAGCACCGACAGCTACGGGATCGGCTACGTGAACGGCAAGCTGACGCTCGCGGGGATGCGGCACGACGTGCAGGTCGGCTTCGACACCGAGTACCGCCGCATCTATCGCAAGGACATGCTGCGGCAGGCGGTGAAGACGCCGTTCAGCTACGTCGATCCCGTGTACGGGCTGTTGCCGCCGTCGAGCACGGTGTCCGCGAGCGACAGCGACCAGACCGACACGCTGCATGCCGCATCGGCGTTCATGCAGGACGCGATCCATCTGACCGACAAGTGGATCGTCTCGGGCGGCGTGCGCTACATCACGTACAACCAGATCGCGGGCCGCGGCCGGCCGTTTCATGCGAACACCGATCTGAGCGGGTCGCGCTGGCTGCCGCGCGCCGGCATCGTCTACAAGTGGACCGACACGTTCTCGCTCTACGCGAGCTATTCGCAGTCGCTGAAACCGTCGTCGTCGATCGCGCCGCTCGCGTCCGGCTACGTGATCGACGGCGCGACGCCGCCCGAGCGCGCGACCGCGTGGGAAGTCGGCGGCAAGCTCGATCTGCCGGGCGGGCTGAGCGGCACGCTCGCGCTGTTCGACATCGACAAGAAGAACGTGCTCGTCTCGCAGTTCAACGACGCGACGAAGCTGACGGACTGGCGCACGTCGGGCAAGGCGCGCTCGCGCGGCGTCGAGCTCGACGTGTCGGGCCGCATCGGCGAACGCGTGAACGTGATCGCGAGCTACGCGTACATCGACGCGAAGACGATCGAGGATCCGCTGTACGCCGGCAACCGGCTGTGGAACGTCGCCCGTCACACCGCGTCGCTCGCGGCCGTGTACGACGTCGGCCCGCTCGCGGGCGGCGACGATCTGCGCATCGGCGCGGCCGCACGCTATGTCGGCGCGCGGCCCGGCGATTCGGCGAACAGCTTCACGCTGCCGTCGTACGTGCTCGTCGATGCGTTCGCGAGCTACGACACGCGGCTCGGCAAGCAGAAGCTGTCGTTCCAGCTGAACGTGAAGAACCTGTTCAACCGCACGTACTACCCGTCGAGCGCGAACCGCTACTTCGTCGCGATCGGCGACGCGCGGCAGGTGTCGCTGCTGACCACGCTGCAATTCTGATCATGCAACCGGCGCGCGCACCGTCGCGCGCCACGCCGGAGTCGATCCCGATGAAACCGAATACGAACCTGCGCGCACCGCGCCGTCTTGTCGAGCATGCGCGGCGTCGCGCGCTGCGCGTGCTCGCGGCCGCGCTGCTTGCGCTGCAGGCGGGCGTGATGAACGTCGCGCATGCGGCCGACGCGCCGCCGGCCGTCGCGCGCGTCGCGCTGCTCGTGCAGTTGCGCGGCCCGAACCTGAAGACCGACGAGCGCATCGCGCGTCATCTGGAAACGCGCGGCTACGCGGTACGCATGCTCGACGAGTCGGCCACGCCCGATGCCGCGCGCGATGCCGACCTCGTCGTGATCTCGTCGACCGTGTCGTCGAAGCACGTGCAGCCGGGCTGGCGCACGTTCGACAAGCCGCTCGTCACCTGGGAGAACGACGTGCTCGACGATCTCGCGATGACGGGCAAGCGGCACGATACGGACTTCGGCGAGACCGGCAACGAGCGCTATCTATGGATCGTCAACGCGCCGCATCCGATCGCGGCGGGGCTGCCGGCGGGCGTGACGAACGTCTACGGCCGGCAGGCGCCGATGAGCTGGGGCAAGCCGGGGCTCGGCGCGATCACGATCGCGACCGTCTACGGGCAGCCCGACAAGGCCGCGATTTTCGCGTACGAGAAGGGCGCGACGATGGACTACGAAGCGCTCGCGCCTGCGCGCCGCGTCATGCTGTTCCTCGACAACGACACGTTTGCGAACCTGTCGCCGGCCGGCGTCGCGCTGTTCGATGCGGCGCTCGACTGGGCGGCCGGGCGGCGCTGACGCGCGTGTACGGCGGCGGGCCGCCGCCGCTCGCGACGCGAGGCCGCGGTCGCGCCTGCCTCGCGCCGCCCGCATTCGGATGCGAGAATGCGCACCTTTGCCGCCTCGTTTTCGAAGGAACCCGTATGGACAGTCACATCGCCCCGGTTGCGCCGAATCACGCCTACCGGCTGCTCAACCACGGCCCGACCGTGCTCGTCTCCGCGCGGCACGACGGCGTCGACAACGTGATGGCCGCCGCATGGGCGTGCGCGCTCGATTTCCAGCCGCCGAAGCTGACGGTCGTGCTCGACAAGGCGACGAAGACGCGCGCGCTCGTCGAGGCGAGCGGACGCTTCGCGATCCAGATTCCGACCGCCGCGCAGCTGCAGCTCACGCACGCGGTCGGCAGCCGCAGTCTCGCCGAGCATCCCGACAAGCTGCGCGAGGCGGGCGTCACGCTGTTCGACGTCGACGGCCACGATCTGCCGTTCGTCGCCGGCTGCTCGGGCTGGCTCGCATGCCGGCTGATTCCGGAGCCGCACAACCAGCAGGCGTACGACCTGTTCGTCGGCGAGGTGGTCGGCGCATGGTCGGACACGCGTGTGTTCCGCGACGGCCGCTGGTATTTCGAAATGGCCGACTCCGCGCTGCGCAGCCTGCACTACATCGCGGGCGGGAAGTTCTATGCGATCGGCGAAGCGCTGAACGCCGATACGGGCGAGGCCGACGCAGCGTAATCGCCCGCGGCACGCGCGAGGTCGGCTCGCACGCCGGCCGCGCGCATCGCCCGCCACGCGCCGCTCAGGTGCGCCGCCAGTGCGCGAGCATCGTGTCGACGAACGCCTGCGCGACGCGCGGTAGCGTGCGCCCGCGCTTGCACACGAGCGCGACGGGCCGCACGAACGCCGGATCGTCGATCGGCTTCGCGACGAGATCCGGCTCCGCGCGCACCTCGCGCGCGGTCGCGGGCAGGATCGTCACGCCGAGCCCGCCGCGCACCATCGCGACGGCCGTCATCATGTAGGTCGGCTCGCACGCGAGCTGGGGCATGCAGCCGGCCGCGTCGAGCGCCGCATCGACGACGCTGCGCACGCTCGTGCCGCGCGCGGTCAGCACGAGCGGCACGCGCGCGAGATCGGCGATCGTCACGCGCCGCTTGCGCGCGAGCGGATGATCGCGCGGACAGATCGCGACGAGGCGATCGGCACCCGTGTAGAGCACGTCGAGCGACGCATCGAACGCGTCGCCGCCGGTGAACCCGAGATCGGCTTCCTCGTTGCGCACGAGCGCGGTCACGAGGCTTGCGACGCCGTCGCGAATCTCGAACGCCGCGCGCGGCACGTCGCGCCGAAACGTCTGGATCAATTCGGGCAGCACGCTCGACGCGAACGTCGGCAGGCATGCGAGCCGCACGGTGCCGCTCGCGCCTTCGCCGAGCGCGCGCGCATCGCGCAGCACGCGCTCCATGTCGTCGAGCGAGCGCTGCAGCAGCGGCAGCAGCTCGCGGCCCGTCTGCGTCAGCGCGACGCTGCGGCTGTTGCGGTCGAACAGCCGCGCGCCGACGATTTCCTCGAGCCGCCGGATCTGCACGGTCAGCGCAGGCTGCGACAGATGCAGCCGCGCGGCCGCGCGCGTAAAGTTGCCGGCCTGCGCGACGGTGACGAACGCGCGAATGTCGCGAAGATTCAGATCCATAACGGGTCGTGATTGCTGCGATCAAATCATTTCAATTGTGCTATCGCTGCGCGGACCTTACGCTCGTCTCCAACAAAAGACAAGACAGGAGACAACCGATGCTGCCGTTACTCGGGCTCGGCACGATCGTCGTGCTGCTCGCCGCGATTCTGTCCCGCCGCATGTCGTCGCTCGTGGCGCTGATCGTCGTGCCGATCGTCGCGTCGCTGCTCGGCGGATTCGGGCTGCAGACCAGCAAGTTCGTGCTCGACGGGCTGAAGGGCCTCGCGCCCGTGGTCGGCATGTTCGTGTTCGCGATCGTCTATTTCGGGACGATCACCGATGCGGGCACGCTCGATCCGATCATCGACCGCATCCTGCGTGCGGTCGGCACGCGGCCGACGCGGATCGTGACGGGCACGACGCTGCTCGCGCTGCTGATCCATCTCGACGGCTCGGGCGCCGTGTGCTTTCTCGTGACGATCCCGGCCGTGCTGCCGCTGTACGACCGGCTCGGCATCGACCGCCGCGTGCTGGCGGCGGCCGTGTCGATGGCGGCCGGCATCAATTTCCTGCCGTGGACGGGGCCGATGATCCGCGCATCGGCGTCGCTGCATCTGCCCGTGTCGACGCTATTCAATCCGCTGATTCCGGTACAGGCGGTGGGCCTCGTGTTCGTGTTCGGCGTCGCCTACTGGCTCGGACGGCGCGAGGAGAAGCGGCTCGGCCTGTCGCGGCACGATCCGGCGATCGCGCTGCCGACGCGCGAGCTGACGGCCGACGAACGTGCGCTGCGCCGGCCGCACCTGTTCTGGTTCAACATCGTGCTGACGCTCGTCGTGCTTGGCACGATGGTCGCGATGGGCGAGAAGGTGCCGCCCGCGATCGTGTTCATGGTCGGGCTCTGCATCGCGCTGACCGTCAACTATCCCGATGTCGCGATGCAGCGCAAGCGGATCGACGCGCATGCGCGCGCGGCGCTGATGATGGCCGCGATCCTGCTCGCGGCGGGCGTGTTCACCGGGATCATGCAGGGCAGCGGGATGCTGAAGGCGATGGCGCAGGCCGCAGTCGGCTTCGTGCCGGCCTCGATGGCCGCGCACATTCCGGTCGTGCTCGGCATCGTGTCGATGCCGCTCAGCATGCTGTTCGACCCCGACTCGTTCTATTTCGGCGTGCTGCCGGTGATCGCCGAGGTCGCCGGCCAGCTCGGCGTGCCGGCCGTGAAGGTCGGGCAGGCCGCGCTGCTCGGCCAGATGACGACCGGTTTTCCGGTCAGTCCGCTCACGCCCGCGACGTTTCTCGTCGTCGGCCTGTGCGGCATCGAACTGGCCGAGCATCAGAAGTTCACGTTTCCGCTGCTGTTCGGCGCATCGATCGTGATGACGATCGCATGCGTCGTGCTCGGCGTGTTTTGATTCGATCCTCCGGATCGCCAACCTGCCGCACGACGGTGCAGAGATGACAGCAATCCCACACGAACGGCGCGTGCGCATCGGCGCGGGTGCCGGCTATTCCGGCGACCGCATCGAGCCCGCGGTCGAACTGGCCGAGCACGGGCAGCTCGACTATCTCGTCTTCGAATGCCTGGCCGAGCGCACGATCGCGATCGCGCAGCAGGCGAAGCGCCGCGATCCGGCGCACGGCTACGACCCGCTGCTCGACGCGCGGATGCGCGCGGTGCTGCCGGCCGCCGTGCCGAGAGGCGTGCGGATCGTATCGAACATGGGTGCCGCGAACCCGCACGCGGCCGCGCGCCGCACCGCGCAGATCGCACGCGCGCTCGGCTTCGCGCAGCTGAAGGTCGCGGCGGTCGAAGGCGACGACGTGCTCGACGTCGTGCTGCGCGGCGCGTTCCGCTTCGAGGAATCGGGCGACGAGGTCGCCGCGTATCGCGAGCGGATCGTCGCCGCCAACGCGTATCTCGGCGCGGCGCCGATCGTCGCGGCGCTCGATGCGGGCGCCGACGTCGTGCTGACCGGGCGCGTCGCCGATCCGTCGCTGTTCGCGGCGCCGCTGATTCACGCGTTCGGCTGGCGCATGGACGACTGGGACACGCTCGGCCAGGCCACGGTCGTCGGCCATCTGCTCGAATGCGCGGGGCAGATCACGGGCGGCTACTTCGCCGATCCCGGCTACAAGGACGTACCGAATCTCGCGCGGCTCGGGTTTCCGATCGGCGAGGTCGAGGCCGACGGCGCGGTCACGATCACGAAGGTCGCGCATGCGGGCGGTCGCGTGAGCGCGGCGACCTGCAAGGAGCAGCTGCTGTACGAGATCCACGATCCGGGGCGCTATCTGCAGCCGGACGTCGTCGCGGACTTCACGCAGGTGAGCGTCGTCGAAGAGGCGCGCGATCGTGTGCGCGTGACGGGCGGGCGCGGCGCCGCGCGGCCCGACACGCTCAAGGCGTCGGTCGCGTACGTCGACGGCTTCATCGGCGAAGGGCAGATCTCGTACGGCGGCCCGGGCGCGCTCGAGCGCGCGCGGCTGGCGCTCGAGATCGTCCGCGAACGGCTCGCGCTGACCGGCGTCGCGGCGAGCGAGCTGCGCTTCGATCTGATCGGCGTCGATTCGCTGTACGGCGACGTACGAACGGGTGCGAGCGGCGAGCCGGCCGAAGTGCGCGTGCGCGTCGCGGCCCGCGCCGACACGGCGGAAGAGGCGGCGCGGATCGGCAACGAGGTCGAAACGCTGTACACGAACGGGCCGGCCGGCGGCGGCGGCGCGTTCAAGTCGACGCGCGAGGTGGTCGCCGTGCAGTCGGTGCTGTGGCCGCGCGACGCGGTGACGCCGTCGTTTTCGTTCGTGGAGGCATCATGAAACTGCGGGAACTCGCGCATGCGCGCACGGGCGACAAGGGCAATACGTTGAACGTGTCGGTGATCTGCCACGATCCGCGGCACTACGCCCATCTGCGCACGCATCTGAGCGCGGACGTCGTGAAGGCGTGGCTTGCCGGCATCGTGCGCGGCGACGTCGTGCGCTACGAGCTGCCGGCGCTCGCGGCGTTCAACTTCGTGTTGCGCGATGCGCTGGGCGGGGGCGTCACGCGCTCGCTCGCGCTCGATGCGCATGGCAAGTCGGTCAGCTCGGCGCTGCTCGCGCTCGAGGTGCCCGATCCGGTGTGAGGCGCTGATGCGTGGCGCGCGGCCCGCCGTCGACAAAGCCTTCGGCGCTCTCCGCCGGCGACACGATGAGGCCCCGAATTACGGCCACGCACCTTGGCCCGTGTCGCCGATTTGATCCAGATCACTTTTTTCGCACTCAAACCGCGCGCAACGACGCGGGCTTGAGGTAGCATACGCGCCGCCCACGCGGCAGCGCGCACCGGACGACGGTCCGCAACGGACCGCAGCCGGCAGGCCGACCCGGCGGGCATCGCCCGACCGCGCCGGCAGCATCATGTTCGTCCCGATCGGCAACCGCGGTGCAATCGTTGCCACTCTCTCTTCGTATGCGGTATTTGTGACCGATCCGGGTCTTTTCCCGCTTCGTCGTCAGGAATCCGGCGACGTTTTGTCCTACTTTTGAGATATCGTGACGAACAGGCGCGCGCCGTACGACGAGCCGGCGGCTAAAGAATCGCCGCGCCGTTTCGATAAATGAATCAAGGCCATTGATGAGGGGAAGCAGACGGGATGTGCACGCACAGGCATAGCCGCTTTGCGCGCGCCGGATTCGGCGCGATCGAGGATTGGACGTCCCGGACCGAACGGAGCGGCGCATGACGCCGGCCGTGTCGCGGTTCGTCCTGCTGGCCGCGGCGGCCGGCGCATTCCATGCGGCTGCGCTGGCCGCCGCGACGGCGCCCGGCGGGCAGGCCGTTTCGTCG
>NZ_KV786694.1:0-4634 GCF_001806955.1 Burkholderia sp. HMSC10F09 | reverse complement strand
GAACTATGAGTATCCGAAGGGCGTGATGCGAGGGCTCCGATAATGAACTTGAAATGGCCTGAACCGATGTCGGAGGGCGGGCGATTGATGAACCACGAAGCGAACGAGGCGTGGCTGACAGGGTATTGCCGTGTCGCTGGTTCGTTGATGCCGTGTCAAAGGATTTTGCATATTTCGTTGTTTTTTGACGGCACGAACAACAACGATGACGAGAATAATCCTAAGTGGAGAGACTCAAACACGTGGTGCCACACAAACGTCGCGCGACTGTACAGGGCGGCGATTTTTGAACAAAATAAAGGTATATATAAATACTATATTGCCGGTGTGGGCACGCCTTTCGAGAAAATTGGTGAAAGCACGTATTCTCAAGACGGTAAGGCGCTTGCGAAAGGATTCAATCAAAGATGTGTATGGGCGTACACGCGCGTACTCAATTCAGTCTACGGCGCAATTCTGGAAGATTCGCGATGGGAGCTAATTCCTGACGATGACGCAAAACAACTGAGCAACATCGGCGCTTTCTGCGACAAAACCACGTTCGACCTGCACTTCGATGATCGACTGAAAATACTCCAAGTCGCACATGCCAACGCAAAAACGGAAAACACGATCAAGAAGATCTGGATCAACGCGATCGGTTTTTCCCGTGGCGCGGCTGCGGCGCGAGCGTTCGTGAACAAACTCGTGAACGAATGGGCGCCGAGCGGCATGCTGGGGAAGCCGGAGCACGGTCCAACGTTGCCCTATCAGGTGAACTTCATGGGCCTGTTTGACACGGTTGCATCCGTAGGCTTGCCAGATTCTTTTCGTACCGCGTTGAATCTGGACCTCCTCGATGGACATGCGCATTTCGCCAGCGATGATGGTCTGGCGATTCCCGACTCGGTTCGCAGTTGCGTCCACGCGTTCTCGATCCACGAGCAGCGCATGAGTTTTCCGCTTGACTCCATTCGGCAGGGTGGCGGTTACACCGGCGGTGAGGTGCGTCGAGAGATCGCATATCCCGGCGTGCATTGGGACGTGGGTGGTGGATATGGACCGGGCGACCAGGGCAAGGGCTGCGATGAGTCCGGAAACGGAATGGACGAAAGAAAGCTCAGCCAGATTGCGCTGCACGACATGTATATCGCAGCCCTTCGGTACGGCGTGCCGATGATGAAGGCGAGCGATATTCTAGAAATTGACTATTTGGCCAAAGATTTCAAACTCCATCCCGACACCATCGCAGCCTTCAATGCCTGGCTGAAAACAACCAGCCCGATCAGTAGCGTCGAGGAAGCCATGTCCTTCGGTATGTCTCAGATGCTGAGCTGGCGTGCATTGCGGGCACAGTTCACGAAGCGCTCTTATGTCACGAACCAGGGCTTTTACAAGCGCGCGCGAGAAGATCGGCTGACGCCACGCAAGATGACGCAGGCAGTCGAGAAGGCCAAACCGAATGATGCGCGCCTTCGGGAGTTGAATGCCAAGCGCAATAAGGCATTGGCAAAGTTGTGGCATGCGAAAACAAGTCGACCGTATCCGCAGCATATTCCTGCGATCGATGCCGCCCAGAAAGAACTTGATGCCGTAGACCTCGAGATCCGGAGCCGGCTGGAAGAGATCTACGCGGAGATTGCCTACGCCGACGTCGCGGAGGACAAGCGTCCGCAGTCGGGCCGCCCAGGAGAAGGGGAAGGCGATATCACGGCCAACGACAAAACGGATTTGCTCCAGGGCGCGGAGGAAATGCGTTTGCTATTGGCGCATCTTCACCCTGAACAGCGTACCGATCTTTCAGTCGACGTATCCGACGCGACCGTTATACCGCCGAGCCATGACGGGGATGCGCAACCGAAGCGGATTCTCTCGGTGCGACACGCACCCCCGCTCGACGATGCTTCCGACGTCGATTCGCCGCGAATGTCGTTGGTAGACGTCGGCGCGATCAAGTTTCATGCGACGCGTACTTCCTTGATGCAAACGTACAACGTTGCTGACGATGTGTTGCCGAAGCCCGTCGCGGAAGTGGAATCGTTTCTGAAGAAGCACACATCGATGCAAGCGCTCAGTTCGCTACCCCAAGCCGCAGTCAAACTGTTCGACGACTACGTCCACGACAGCCGGTGCTGGTTCCGCGTGCCGTATTTCCACGAATACGCGCCGGGCGGATACGGATGGCCGCGCGTGGTCTTTGTCGGCAAGGAACGCCTGTCATGGCTTGGCCAGGATCCGCTCGCGGTCGCGCTCCGAGAGTTTGACGGAGCAGAAGCGGCGATTGCTTGACGTGGTTTCCGCGACACATCGCGCAACCGAAACAGCGCCATTCGAAACAGCAATATCGGTCAGATACATGCAATCCCAATTCGACGAAACGCATATTCGTCTATTCGCGCTCATTGATGGCGCGGCGGCCCCTGAACGACTGCAAGCCGTGCGCGAGCAAGCCGGCGTGAAGTTCGTGAACGTCTACGAGGGACTGCCGGAGGCCGAGTCCGGGTTGGCGTCGCTCTTTCTCGTGCCCGTGGAGGATCCGGAGGCGGCATGGGTAGCCGAGCTCGATCGTATCGATCGGCATTCTCCCTGTCTGTCGGTCGTCTGGGGGCGTGTGCCGATCGATCAATTGGCGGTTCACCTTCGTGCCTTTTTGTTCGCGGACATCGGCGATGGTGTGACGGCAATGGTCAGGTTCTTCGACCCTCGTAACACCGGCGCCGTGTTCAGCGTATGGGGCGAATCGATTCGCGACATTTTCATGGGGCCGATCGACCGGTGGATGTATCGCGGGCGGCACCGCGACTGGCAGCGCGTCGAGAACGACACGCTGCATGGCGCAAAAATTTGCCGCTCCATCCTGATCGAACTCGAACAGGAGGATGTCGATGCGTTGACCGCGCACACCGAGCCGGACGAATTGCTCGCGGTGATGATCGACGCTGGTCTGGTCGACGGTTCGCTGCCCTATCTCGATCGACTTGCCGACTTCATGCCGCGCTACGAACGAGCGCTGAATTGGATGCTGACCGAGCCGTCCGACAAACTCGGTTTCTGCCGGGAAACATATCGATACGGAATCGCGTTCGATCGCAATCCGCAAATTGCGGAAGCGCTGGACAGGCGAACGCAGCTTGGTACGACGTTTTACTCGGCGATGGACGAAGTGCCATCGCACGTCTGGCGTGAGCTCGATCGCGAGAGCCGTTCACGTTCCCGGTCGTCCAGCCGTACCTCCTCATGAGAGAGAACAACATGGCGTTGCAAATTATTGTCGTCGGTGACGTCACATCACACGGTGGACGCGTCGTAACCGGCTCTGAAACACATCTGGTCGGGGACAAGGGCATCGCACGCCTTTTCGATTTGGTCGATTGCCCCATGACGTATCCGGATGGACGTCCACATGGCCGCAACAAGATCATCGAGGCTCATCCGACGTTCACGATCAATGGCCGGCGAGTCGCTTTGCACGGCCACCGCTGCGAATGCGGTTGCACGCTGATTGGTAGCGGTACGGCGAGCGTAGGGGACTAAGGTATGGCAAAAGTGAGAGGAACCGTGGAGTCCGCGGTCTTGGATGAGGACGCGGTCCATGCCCCTGAATCGACATCGTCCGCAAGCGTAAAAGCGGCGATCGAAAACTCTGCGAGCCACTCGGCGCCGTCGAAGGAGATGCCGCCGCCCGAGTCGTTTGCCGAACGACTCGCCGCCGTGAAGGCGGCGTCAAATCCATTGCTCGAAGCATCGCGCGTCCTGCTGCGCGCACAGGCCGACATGCCGGAGAAGTTCGCGTCGAAGAATGCGGTCGCGTCGTTGCGCGCGCTTCTCGAGCAGGAGGTTCGGATATTCGAGAAGCTATGCGAGCAGGCCAACATCCGTCGCGACCATATGATCGGCGCCCGATATTGCCTGTGCACGGCGCTGGACGAGACGGTCACGCAAACCGCATGGGGCAAAGCCGGTTCGGCGGGGATCGCATGGATCAAAGGCGGGCTGGCCACGACGTTCCACGGCGATCTCGACGGAGGCGACAAGGTCTACCTGCTGATCGGACGTTTACTCGAAGATCCGCACGAGCATCGAGACCTGCTCGAAGTGATTTATCGGACGCTCAGTCTCGGCTTCGAAGGGCGCTACCGCGGCGGTGCCGACGGCAAGCGCAAGCACGACGCGATTCGCCAGAGGCTCTACAACGTCATCACATCGCAACGCGACCCTGTGCCATTGACGTTGTCTCCGCACTGGCAACCCAGCACAAAGGGCAAGCGCCCGTCGTTCTACGATTTCCCCGTGTGGATTACCGCAACGCTCTTGTCGGTGATCCTGCTCGGCCTATTCGGATGGTTCAAGTACGAACTCTCCAGTCAGAGCGCGGACGTTCGGAAGCAGATTGCCGACGTTGCCCGCATGACGCCGCCGCCAGCGCCGCCGCCGCAACTGCACCTCAAGCAGTTGCTCAAGGATGAAATCGCCGTCGGCACGGTGAGCGGCATGTGGCGGGGGAGTTTCCGTCGCTCAAGCTGGAACTTTTGGGTGTCCGTGCGTAAGCGACTGGGCACGAATGGGCCGGCCGCGGCCGGCAATTGGTGATTCGACAGAGAGATTGGAATGGCTTTGTTTGACGCATCACGGACGCTATCGGTTTCCGGCGCGGC